>JBFLZB010000216.1 GCA_040756475.1 Thermodesulfobacteriota bacterium | reverse complement strand
GCCCCGCCCACCTCTCCAACGCCGGCATGCCCCAGCGCTGACCGATCATGGACACCAGGATTCCTCCCCCGGCGAGAACCAACGCCGCCGCAGCGGCCCATCGCCTGGGGTGGGGCTCGCCGGGTTTCGGTGCGGCGGAGGGTAGGGGAGGCATGGGGGGCATGGCTGGGGGGCTAGGGGCGGGAGGGTTCGGGCGCGATGGGACCGATGGGTCCTATGGGACCTATGGGACCTATGGGACCCCGTCACGCGTCACGCGTCACCCGTCACCCGTCACCCGTCACCCGTCAGGCGCCCCGCCGCTTCCCGGTAGACCTCCAGGTACCGGCGGGCGGAGGCTTCCCAGGAGTAGTCCAGGGACATGCCGCGGCGGCGGGCCGCCACCGTGCGGCTCGAGTTGCCCAGGAAGTCGCGGGCGCGCACCAGCACGGCCTCCAGGGCGGCCGGAGTCGCGTCGTCGAAGACGAAGCCCACGCCCTTGGGGTCGAAGAGGTCGCGCACGGTGTCGGCGAGCCCTCCCGTGCGGCGCACCACCGGCAGGCTCCCGTAGCGCAGGGCGATCATCTGCCCGAGGCCGCAGGGTTCGAAGTAGCTCGGCATGCAGAAGAGGTCGCTCCCCGCGTAGATGCGCCGGGCCACCGCGTCGTCGAAGCCGATGCGGGCCGCAACGGTCGTCGGGTGGCGGCGAGCCAGGTCGGCCACCGCCGCCTCGTAGCCCGCCTCGCCCGAGCCCAGGATGGCCCACTGGAGCCCCAGTTCCTCGATGCGCGGCTCCAGGGCCAGGAGCAGGTCGATGCCCTTTTGCTGAACCAGGCGGTTGACGATGCCCGCCACGGGGCGGCCGTCCCGGGGAAGCCCGAGCTCCTCCCGCAGGGCGGGGCGGTTGTGCTTGCGGGGGCCGAGATCGGCGCGGGAGTATCGCTGGACCAGGGCCTCGTCGTTTCCAGGGTCCCAGGCCTGCTCGTCGATTCCGTTGAGGATGCCGTGGAGGTCTGCGGCACGCTCCACGAGCACGCCCTGGAGCCCCCAGGCGTACTCCAGGGTCTGGATCTCCCGGGCATAGGTGGGGGAGACGGTGGTGAGGGCGTCGGCGTAGACCAGGCCCGCCTTCAGGAAGTTGAGGAGACCGTAGAACTCCAGCCCCAGGAAAGTGAAATGGGCCCAGGAGATGCCCAGCCGGGGCAGCACCTCCGCCGGAAACAACCCCTGGTACGAGAGGTTGTGGATGGTATGGATGCGCGCGGCCCCGGCGAAGCGCGGGTCCGCGCCGTAGTGCTCCGGAACCTTCAGGAGAAAGGGCACGAGCCCGGTCTGCCAGTCGTGGCTGTGCACCACGTCGGGCCCGGGCGCGCAGCGGGCGGCGGCTTCCAGCGCCGCGAAGGAGAAGAAGGCGAACCGCTCGGCGTTGTCCGGGAAGTCTCCGGCGCGGGTGCCGTAGAGCCCCTCCCGGTGGAAGTAGGCCGGGTGATGGACGAAGAGCACCCGCACGCCCCCCTCCCCCCGGGCCTCCAGGATCTCGGCCGTCTGGAGCTGGCCGCCGATCCACGCCTCCACCGAGAGGCCCGTCGGGGCGATCCCCCAGCGGGCGGAGTCCATGGGCGGCAGGTGGGGAAGCACCACCGTCACGTCGCACCCCAGGCCGACGAGGGCCCGGGGCAGCGCGCCCAGGACGTCCCCGAGCCCTCCCACCTTCGCGTAGGGAGCCATTTCCGTGCCCACCATCCAGACCCTCATGAGCCTCTCCCTTCCCTCTCGAGCTTGGCCACGGGGCGTAACCTACCCTGGATCGCCCCCGGCGTAAAGCGACATCGGGGCAGCTCCGGCCCCCGGCGGCGAGGCCTTGGTCTGGCGGCTCGGGTCGTGACAGAATGCCTCGTCCGGGCACCTTCCCAATCGAGTGACCTATGAGCCAAGCACGACTTTTCGACGACTCCTGTCGGAGCGCGGGCCGCTTTTCCCGCCGGGGCCTCGCAGCCGCCGCTCTCCTCGCCTTCGGGGCGGCCGCCCTGGCGGGGGGCCAGGCGGCTTCGATAGTGCTCACCGGCGAGGAGGTGTGCCTGGGGGAGGGGTGCGCCGTGGTGGGGCGCCTCACCCGGATTTCTCCGGCGCTCTTCAACCTGCTGGGAGCCGGGGTCTTCGCCGCGGCGGGCATGCTCGCCCTGTGGGCACGCGGCTCCCGGACCCCGACCCTGCCGCTGACCCTCCTCCAGCTTCTCCTGGGAGGCGCCCTGGCCGCGGAGGGGGTGCTCTTTGCCTACCAGTGGCAGGTGGCGCGGGCCTGGTGCATCTACTGCCTGGTGATCCTCGGGGCGGTGGCGGCCCTGAACCTCCTGCTGGGGCTTCGCCAGGCGGCCCGCGCCGTGGCGGGGTTCGGAGCTGCTGCGGCGATCTTCTCGCTCCTGACCTTCCTGCCGGCCCGGGCTACCCTGGCGGACGGCACCCTGGCGGTGCGGCCCGGCACCGACCCGGATGGGGGAGCCCAGCTCGTGCTCCTGTTCTCCGAGCATTGTCCCCACTGCGCCACCGTGGTGGCGGCCCTGCAAGCCAAGGACCGCTGCACCCTGTATCTGAACCCGGTGACCGAGCTCCCTGCCACCTACTGGCCCGAGCTCTCGCGGCGCCCCGCGTACGACCCGGCAGTGAACGCGGCCACCGCCCGCCTGCTGGGCCTGGAGACGATCCCGATCCTCATCGCGAGGGAAGCCGGCGGCCAGCGCGTGCTCACCGGGGCGAGCCAGATCCTCCAGTACGTGGAAGAGGCTTGCGGGGAACCGGCTCCTGCGGCGCCCAGCCTGCTACTGAGCCCCTGGGGGGGCGGGTCGCTGCTGGACCCCGCCGAGGACGGCTGCGGTTTGAACCTGGAGTGCGAGTGAGCGGCGGCCCGCCCGCCCGACCAGCCTGACGCATCGGACCGGCCACGGGCCAGTGGTTGACGCCCGGGGCTTGGCGCCTACACTGGCGCCCCAGCTTTGCTGCCCCCCGACCTTCCGCGAGGGCCTGTGCACGTGCGGTTCGATTCCCTGGGCTCCGCGCTGGAGCGCACGTTCCATCCCGCCCAGATCCTCGCCCTGTCCTTCGCGGGGGCCGTTGCGCTGGGTACCGCGCTCCTCATGACCCCCGCCGCGGCCACCGGCGCCCCGCTGGGCTTCGTGGACGCGCTCTTTACGGCCACTTCCGCCACCTGCGTCACGGGCCTCACGGTGGTGGACACGGGTACGGCCCTGACTGCCTTTGGCCAGGGGGTGGTGCTGGCCCTCGTCCAGCTCGGGGGGCTGGGGATCATGACCTACTCGAGCGTGTTCCTCCTGGCCCTGGGGCGGCGCATCTCGTTTCGGGGCCAGGCCCTGCTGGAGGAGACCCTGGGGCGGGGCAAGCGCACCCCCGTGGGGCGCCTGGTGCGCCACGTGGTGGTCTTCACCCTGGCCATCGAGGCCGCCGGGGCGCTGGTCCTCACGGCCGCCTTCGCTGCCACCCTGCCCCCGGGGGAGGCCCTGTACCAGGGAGTGTTCCACGCCGTGTCGGCGTTCTGCAACGCGGGGTTTTCTCTGCACGCCGACAGTCTGACCCAGTATCGCGCGAGCTGGCCCGTGAACCTCACGGTGCTGGCGCTGGTGGTGCTCGGGGGGCTCGGTTTTCTCGTTCTCGAGGATCTCAAGGACGCCTGGGCAGACCGGCGCGGGGGCCGAGTGGTTCGCCTGCGGCTCCACTCAAAGGTCGTACTGGCGGGCACGGCGGGACTTACGGCGGTGGGTGCCGCCGGGATCTGGCTCTTCGAGCGGGGCAATGCCCTGGCGGGGCTGCCTGGGGGGGAGGCGTTCCTGGCCTGCGTCTTCCAGGCCGTGACCCCCCGCACCGCCGGCTTCAACACCCTGAGTTACGCCTCCCTCACCGACACCACCCTGTTCCTCACGATCCTGCTGATGTTCGTGGGGGCGAGCCCGGGCTCCTGCGCGGGCGGCATCAAGATCACCACCGCGGCCGTCCTGGGGGCCCTGTTTCGGGCGCGCCTCTTGGGGCGTCGGCGGGTCGGCCTGTTTCGCCGCACGGTGCCCGACGCCACCGTGGCCCGGGCCGTGACCATCGCGGTGGCCTCGTTTGCCTTTGCGACGGCGGCGATCTTCCTCCTGCTGGCGAGCGAGGTGGGGGCGGTGCCCCACGGGACTTCCGGGAGCGTCTTCCTGGAGTACTTCTTCGAGGTCGTCTCGGCCTTCGGCACGGTGGGGCTCTCCACGGGTACGACGGGGACGCTCTCGCCCACCGGCCGGCTCCTGATCACCGCGGTCATGTTTGCGGGCCGGCTCGGACCCCTTACCCTGGCGGTGGCCCTGGGGATGCGCGACGAGCGGGAACGGGTCTGGTACGCCGAAGAAAACCTGATGGTGGGGTGAAGCCATGGCGCACGTGGGGGTCTTGGGGCTGGGGAACTTCGGCATGGCGCTGGCGGTGGAGCTCGCCCGGCTCGGGCTGCGGGTGACCGCCGTGGACGCGAACCCCGAGAAAGCCCGGGACGCCCAGGCCCACGTGGCCCAGGCCCTGGTGGCCGACGCCACCGATGCGGGGGCGCTCGCATCCCTGGGGGTAGAGGACATGGACACCGTCATGGTGAGCCTGGGGGGGAGGCTGGAGACCTCCATCCTGGCGGTGCTCCACCTCTCGCGCCTTGGGGTGGAGCAGATCGTGGCCAAGGCCCTGAGCGAGGACCACGCGGAGATCCTGAGCCGGGTAGGGGCGACCCGGGTCGTGTTTCCCGAGAAGGACATGGCCTACCGCGTCGCCGTTCGCCTCACGTCGCGCACGGTGCTCGACTACCTCTCCCTGGCGTCGGGCCTGAGCGTGGTGGAGCTCGCCCCCACCCGCCGCATGGCGGGGCGTTCCCTTTCGGAGCTCGCCCTGGGGGAGGAGACCGGGGTGCAGGTGCTGGCGGTGCGGGAACTCGTGCCCGACCGGGTGCTCATTGCCCCCGGCGCCGGCCACGTGGTGAAGGACAGCGACATCCTTGTCGTCATGGGGCCGGAAGAGCAGATCGCCCGGCTGCGGGAGGAGTAGGGTGGAACGGCGGCGCTTCGTCGTGATCGGCCTGGGGAACTTCGGGCACTACCTGGCCCGCGCCCTCTACGAGCGGGGGCAAGACGTGCTGGCCCTGGACCACCGGCGGGAAGCCGTGGAGGCCATGGCGTCCCACTGCTCCCGGGCCCAGCTCGCCGACGCGGTGGACAAGGACTCGCTGGAGGCGGCCGGCGCCGGGGAGGCCGACGCCGCCGTGGTGGGGATCGGGAGCCGCATCGACGCCTCGATCCTGGCGGCCCTCCACCTGAAGGAGCTGGGGGTCGGCGAGATCCTCGCCAAGGCCGTCTCGGCGGACCATGCCCGCATCCTGCGGCGCGTGGGGGCCACCGAGGTGATCCACCCGGAGCGGGAGATGGCCCACCGTCTGGCCCAGCACGTGGCCGAGCCCGACGTGCTGGAGCGCTTTCCCTTCCTGGAGGGCTACGCCCTGGTGGAGATCCGCGCGCCCCGGGTCCTCTGGGGCAAGCGCCTCGCCGAGTCGTATCTGCGGCGGGACCACGGCCTGTCGGTGGTCCTGGTCAAGCGCGCAGAGGGGGGGAGGGAGGAAACCGTCCAGGCGCGGGCCGACACGGAGATCCGGGAGGGGGACTCCCTGGTGGTGCTGGCCCGCCACGAGGACGTGGACACCTTCCGGCGGCGAACCTTCGGGTAGAGGACCTCGGCCGCCTCAAACGGCCTCCCCGTCGAAATCGAAATCGAAATCGGGATCGAAGTCGACGTCGAAATCGATTTCGATTTCGATTTCGATTCGGTGAGCGGCACCGCGGCGTGTCCGGCCCCCCTCTCCCCTCGTCCTTACCGCCCTGCCGAAACCTCCATCCTCTGCCACTCGGTGGTGTCCCCCGCGTTGGGGTCGAAGCCCGCCTGGTTGGAGAGGAGGTACTCTCCCCGGCGGCTCACCCAGACGTCCCGGTACCCGCTGGGGAGCTCGACGGCGCTCCCTGCGTAGGGATCGCGGTAGGTCTCCACTCCGCGGATCGCCTCGCTCCAACTGCGAGCGATGCGGTCCTGGGAGGCCTGGCGCTCCCGGTACGACGCATCGAACATCTGCCGGATCTCCTCGCTGTTCTGGGCGATCCGGCGGCTCAGGTTGCCGGCGTCGGCGATGCCCTGCTGCATGCGGTTCTGGAAGAGCTGCTGCACGTAGCGGTACCCGCCGTACCACTGCGGAGTCGGGCGCACGGTGTTCACCACGGTGGAGAGGAGCGGGGTGAGGCGGTCGAGCTCCCCCTTGGGGGCCCGGAAGGAGTGGGCTCCGTGCACCCCCCAGAGGGTGCCGAGCGGGAAAGGGGTGAAGGCGAGCGTCACGTACACGTCTTCCTCCCAGGGCCGGCCGTCGCGGGAGAACTCGTAGCGCACCCGCCCCGCGCGCACGGTGGACTGCCCCCCATAGGCCTGGGCCACCGCCTGGGCGACCCCCGGCAGCTCGGCGGACCCCGCCAGCCTTCCCCCTTGCAGGTGCCGCAACGCGCCGGGAAGGTAGAACCTCTGGACGAACGGGGCGGCGTCGGGGACCGGCTCCCAAAGGATGTTCCCCAGGTAGTTGGCGCCCCGGGGCATGGGTACCACCATGTGGGTCAAGTAGGTGAAGTTCTGCACGGGCAGGAACTCCACGGCCGCCCCGGTCTTGGGGTCGGAGACGGTCAGCAGCAGATTGGCCTGGACGCTGAACTCGGGGAACCACTGGATGCCGCCCTCGGCCCTCCAGCCCGCGGGGACGAGCAGACTCACGGCCTCGATGCCGTTCATGCCGGGGTCGGTCACCGACAGGCGCGAGAACCGCAACGAATCGGCGGCCTCGGCGGCCTGGACAAGGCCGGCGGCGAGAAGGAGCGCGGCAAGCAGCGTGCGTCTTGTGGGGCGCATGGAAGACCCTCCTCTGCCCGGAAGCGATGACACCGGCACCGACCGACTTCAGCCTAGCCCCCCTCGCGGTTCCTTCAAGGCGGGCTTCCTTGCGCCTACCGCCGGGCCCGTCACCCGTCACCCGTCACGCGTCACGGGCTCCCTTGCGCGCACGGGCGGGCGTGGCAGGATGGATGCGCGCGGGCCGCCCCCCTGTCTCCCGCCCGCCGGCCGGAGCCTCCCATGGAGCTCGAAGACCTCAACCTGCCCGTCAAGGTGGCCGACGCCGTCAACGCGGCGCTCGCCGGGGTGGGCGTGGACCTGCCGCTCTTCTTCACCCAGCTCGCCGCCCTGGCCCTGGCCGTCGTCGCGCTCGCCTACGGCATCCGAAAGCTGAGGCGGGAAGGCGCGGGAAACCTGTTGGGGCTCCTGGTGGTGGCCGGGTTCGGCCTTTTCGCCCTGGGGGTGCTGGCGGCCTGGGGACAGAGC
>JBFLZB010000215.1:2203-7472 GCA_040756475.1 Thermodesulfobacteriota bacterium | reverse complement strand
CGTGAGCCACCTCAGGAACAAGGAGTTCGTCTACGTGGTGTCGCGGGAAGATCTTTCCACCCGCCTCTCGTCCATACCGCGCCAGCGGGACCAACTCTCCCTCTTCGATCCACCGGCGGCGGCCGGCGCCCCGGCCGGGTAGCCCCCGGCAAGCCCCGGGACGGGGATGGAGGACGTTGCCAAATTGACAAATCAGCCCTTCCGCTCGAGCACCTTGGGGAACGGGGCACGGCATTCCCGGTTCCCAGCTCCCGGTTCCCGGTTCGGGGGGAAGGCTGTCGGGGGTCGGGGGTCGAGTGCTGCGTTTCGCGTTCCCGGTGCCAGGTTTCCGGTTCCCAGTTCTCGGTTCCGAATGCTCGATTCCGGATTGCCGCAAGGGAAGCCTTCTCGCGTCGGCCCGCGATCGGTTGGCGCGCAGACCGCGAGGTCGATCTCGGATTCGCTGCGCAGTCTGCGGACGGCCCGCCGCACAATCTCGGCCATGGGCACCCGTTCTTCCCGAGCCTTGTCGTCGAGCCACTGCTTGTCTTCCGGGTCCAGCCCGATGACGGTGCGCACCATGATCGCTGCCTCCGAAGGTGATATCGCGCCGAGCAAGATGATATCTCCGTGCGATCCCCCCCACCTCAGTCGAAGATCTCTTCCAGGTTCCGGGCGGAGAGCAGGTTCTCGCCCCAGCGCAGAATCGTGTCGGCATCGGCGCTCGTAATGCGCGCCCGCAAATCTTCCGGAATCGCGCCAAAGCGACGCTCGGCCAGCCGCAGGAGGAGGCTGGCCTCTCCTTCCTGCAAGCCCTGCTGCAAGCCCTGTTGTTTCCACTGTTCGGTCCACTCCTGTACTCTTTCCGCAAGCATGGCGTTCACCTCCATCAGATCGCTTGTTTGAGCGTCAGCCCACGGAGGCGGCGCGTTGCCGGAACGCGAAGAAGCTTCAACCGGGCTTTGACAGGAAGGATCTCGTCGCCAGGCGGGTCTGGAGCGCTGCTATCGCGCGCTGCTATCGTAAGTGCACGAGAGCGTTGCCCTTCCTTGCGGCGTTGCGGCGTTGCGTGAGACGAGTCTTTCCGACTCGCGTCCTGGACCTTGGGCTTCAGTCGCTCTTCTCGGCTCTCGGCAACCGCGGCCGGAAGGTCCCCCGCCCCGGAACACCAGCACGCCCCCTTCGTCGATCAGGGGTTCCGTTCCGATGAGCCTCACACCGCTTGCCGCGGCACACCTCACTCGTCGGTCCGTCGCGAACGTTGGAGCTGGAGCAGGCGGAAGGTCTCCTCGTAGATCGTCCCCCGCGGGCCCACGGCCACCAGTTCGAGGCCGCCGTCCCCTGTCTCCAGGTACACGATCCGAAAGCGCGAAACCCGGTAACTGCGCATGCCCGCCAGCTCGTCTCGGAGGGGTTTGCCGCCGGCGGGCTCGTCGCGGATGTGCTGGAGGGCGGCCTTGACCCTGCGCCGAAGATCGGGGTGGAGGCTGCGCAGCAACCGCGCAACCCGGTCGGGGACGCGCAGGAACCGATTCGCGGACGTTGGCGCCACGGGCCCCCGCTACTCGCCCTGGAACAGCTCTTCGAGCGTGTAGATCTTGGCCCTGCCCTCGCGCAGCTCCTCAAGCCCCGCACGGATCTCGTCCATCAGTGCAGGGTCGAACCGGACGGCGATGGTTTCGCGCCAGCTCTCGAACTCGTCGGGGCTCACGAGCACCGCGGCGGGAACGCCGTTCTTGGTGATCACGACCTCCTGGTCCGTGTCTCTCACCGAATCCACGAGGGCGCTCAACTTCATTTTCGCTTCCGACAAGGACAGGGTTTTCATGGCAGACCTCGATTCAAGGCGACCAGAATGCTGGTCAACTAGCGGCGCCCGGCCCCGTCGTCAAGGGCTGGGGCTTGCACGGATCCATCGCCTGACGGGTGACGGGGGACGGGGGACGGGGGACGGGGGACGGGTGCTGCGGGTGGCGTTCCCGGTTCCCGGTTCTCGGTTCCCAGTTGCGGATTCCGGGGGACGTGAGGCTTGAAGCTTGACGGGTGACGGGTAGCCCAGCCCTGCTTGGCGGGCTTTGCGGCTTTGCGTGAGACGAGTCTTTCTGGTCCTCCTCTAGGGCAGGAGGTGCGCTTGGGGTGGGAAAGGCGGCCTCACGCAAAGACGCAAAGGTGCAAAGAAAGGCACGGGTGGCAGGCCGGACCCGGTGGAAGGGGGAGAGGTCCGCCTGGCGCTCTTTGCGCCCTTGGGCAAAACGGGCCTTTTTCGTCGATACTGCGATCCCCCCTGCCTCGGTCAAGGATCTCTTCCAGATTCCGGACGGACGCTGGCACACGGGAGCGTTGCCCGCCGCGCCGCGGCATTGCATCGGGTGGGGCAGCAGTGCCAGAATGGCGGGCACAGGACGAGGACGCGGGCTGCCGGCTTCGGCGGCCCTTTTTTCGTGCCCGCGGGCCCCTCGGGGCCATGGGGCGCGGCCGGCGCCGCGGGCGCCCACAGGAGCAGAGGCGATGCGCAGGGTCGGATTCGTCGGGTGGCGGGGGATGGTGGGTTCGGTGCTCCTGGAGCGCATGGGGGCCGAAGGGGATTTTCACGGATTCGAGCCGCTCTTCTTCTCCACCTCCCAGGTGGGGCAGCCGGGGCCCGACGTGGGGCTCGCAACGGCGCCCCTGGCGGACGCCGGCGACCTGGAGACCCTGGCGTCCCTGGACGTGGTGGTCTCGTGCCAGGGGGGCGACTACACCCAGGCCGTCTACGATGGGCTGCGCCAGAAGGGCTGGTCCGGGTACTGGATCGACGCGGCCTCGACCCTGCGGATGCGCGACGACGCCATCATCGTGCTCGACCCGGTCAACCGCGGGGTGATCGACGGGGGGCTGGCCCGGGGCATCCGGACCTACGTGGGGGGCAACTGCACCGTGAGCCTCATGCTCATGGCGCTGGCGGGGCTCTTCCGGGAGGGGCTGGTGGAGTGGATGAGCTCCATGACCTACCAGGCAGCCTCCGGTGCCGGCGCCAAGAACATGGTCGAGCTGGTGGCCCAGATGGCGGCCCTGAGCGACGCCTCCCGGGAGGCCCGCGCCGACCCCGCGACCACGGCCCTGGAGCTCGACGCCCTGGTGACCCGGGAGCTGCGAAGCGGGCGCATGCCCACCGAGGCCTTCGGCGCCCCCCTGGCCGGGAGCCTCATCCCCTGGATCGACCGGCTCGTGGAGGGCGGCCAGACCCGGGAGGAGTGGAAGGGCTACGCCGAGACCAACAAGATCCTCGGCACCCGGCAGCCCATCCCCGTGGACGGGCTGTGCGTTCGGGTGGGCGCCATGCGCTGCCATAGCCAGGCGCTCACGGTGAAGCTCACCCGGGACGTGCCCCTGGACGAGGTGACGGCGATCCTGGCGTCGGCCAACCAGTGGGTGCGGGTGGTGCCCAACGACAAGGCCTCCACCCTGGCCCGGTTGACCCCCGCGGCGGTCTCCGGGACCCTGGAGGTGCCCGTGGGGAGGCTCCGCAAGATGAAGATGGGGCCCGAGTATCTGGCGGCCTTCACCCTGGGCGACCAGCTCCTGTGGGGCGCGGCCGAGCCCCTGCGCCGGGTGCTGCGCATCGTGTTGGAACATTTGGGGTAGGGGGAGCGGGCCGTGGGGACTCCGGTCCGGGAGGCGGACGTCCTCGTCCTGGGGGCAGGCCTGGCGGGCCTCGCCGCCGCCCTGGAGGCCCGGAGGGCGGGGTGCGACGTGCTCCTGGCGGCGCGGCACCCTCCGGGACGCAGCGGCAATTCGATCCTGGCGGCGTGCAATCTCTCGGGGGTATTTTCCCCCGGCGACACGGAGGCCTCCTTCGTCCGGGACACCCTGCGGGGAGGCGCCGGCATCGGCGAGCCGGCGCTCGCCGGCGCCGCGGCGCGGGGCAGCCGGGAGCTGACGGCCTTTCTCGAGGCCCTGGGGGTCTGCTTCCAGACCCGGGACGGGGCGCTCCTCGTCCGCTCCAATCCCGGCCACTCGGCTCCCCGCACCATCGCCACCGTGCGAACGGGCCTCCCCTCCACCGTGGGCGGCCTCTCCCTCACCCGGCCGCTGGCCGAGGCCGCAGACCGCGAGGGCGTGGGTTTCGCCCTCGGCGCGGCCCGGGAGCTGCGGGTGCGGTGGGGAAGGGCGGCCGGGGCCCGGATCGACAGCCCCGAGGGGCCCCTCGAGGCGGCGGCGGGCGCGGTGGTCCTGGCCACCGGCGGCGCGGGCCGCCTCTATGCCCGCTCCGACAACGCCGCCGACGTGACCGGGGACGGGCTGGCCCTGGCCTACCGGGCCGGGGCGGAGCTTCGGGATCTGGAGTTCGTCCAGTTCCACCCCACCGTGGCCCTCTGGCCCATCCGGGGGGTCGTCCCCACCACCCTCTTCGGCGAAGGGGCGGTGCTGCGAAACCACCTGGGGGAGCGCTTCCTGGAGCATGCGGCCCCGGGGGGCGAGGCGGGGGTGACCCGCGACGCCATGAGCCGGGCCATCCTGGGGGAGCTTGCGCGGGATCGGGGGAACGAAGGGAATGGTGTCTGGCTCGACCTCTCGGGCGTGGCCCCCGAGGCACTCCAGGCCTACCCGGAGGTCTGGGACGCGCTGCGCCGGCGGGGACTCGACCCCCGCCGCCAGCCGGTCCGGGTGGCGCCGGCCGCCCACTTCTGCATGGGGGGCGTCACGGTGGACGCGGCCTGCGCCACCACCGTGCCAGGGCTGTTTGCGGCGGGCGAGGTCGCCGGAGGCCTCCACGGGGCGAACCGCCTGGGGGGAAACGCCCTCACGGAGGCGCTGGTGCTGGGCCGGATCGCGGGACGGTCGGCGGCGCGAGAGGCACAGGGGGGCGGCGCCCCGGGAGGATGGCGCAGCCGGGAGCTCCCCTGCGTTGCCGAGGGCGCGGCGGGCGGCGAAAGGGCCATCACCCTGGCGGTTCGGGAACTGCTCTGGGAGCGCGCGGGCATCGAGCGGTCCGGGGAGGGGCTGGCCCAGGGCCTCGCCCGGTGGCGGGAGCTCGCGGCCTTGGGTGCCGGGGCCTGGCACGAGGTGTCGCCGCTGGCGGTGAGCCGGCTCGTCCTGGAGGCGGCCCTGCGCCGGGAGGAGTCGCGGGGTGCCCACTTTCGGAGCGATTGGCCGGAGCCCGGCGGCAGGTGGCTCGGTTCGCTGCGGGTGCGCCGAGGAGGCGGCGGGGAGCCGGACTTCCGGTTCCAGCCGGCCCCGGCGCCCGCCGAGGGGTGAAGGGGCTTCCGGCGGCTTTCCGGGCGGCGGACGTGGGATAAGGGCACCCCCC
>JBFLZB010000215.1:0-2193 GCA_040756475.1 Thermodesulfobacteriota bacterium | reverse complement strand
GGGCGATCGGGCCCCGGGGGGCCCCCTTCCCACGTCTGGTCTTGCTCGGATTGTCATTCGGCCTTCACCTCGATCTGCCGGCGCTGCTCCGCGTGCACCTTGGGCAGGGTCAGGGTGAGGATGCCGTCCTTCAGGGTGGCGCTCACGCCTTCCGTGCGCACCTCGCCGGGCAGCGGGATCGTCCGCTCGAAGGCGCCCGTGCTGCTCTCACGGCACACGTAGCACGCGCCCTCCTCCAGGTGCTCTCCGGTCTTCTCCCCCCGCAGGCTCACCGAACTCTCGCCCACGTCCACGTGCAGGTCTTCTCGTCGGTAGCCCGGTACCTCGGCCCGGAGCACGAACTCGGTGCCCCGATCGGTCACGTCCACCCGCGGCGAGGCCTCCCACTCGCTCCAGTCGTGCCGGAACCTCATGGGCACGCGGCTGGACCAATCGCCCAGGAAGTCGTCGAAGAGCCGGTCCATCTCGCGGCTCACCCTGCTGAGGGGCTCGAACGACCGTTCTCTCGGAATCAGACTCAGGCTCGTCATGACACCCACCTCCGTTTCCGGTCAGGAGCCGCCCCCCGCTCGGCTGGTTGGAAACCACGGGGCGAAAGTAACCATCCCCGGGCGGTCGTCAAGCGGCCCAACAGCTTGGATTCGTAGCGGAAAGCAGGTGGGCTGCCGGTTCAGGGCAGGGGCGCATCGGCGAAGCGCAGCTCCCGGTCGCCCAGGGGTGCGAAGAACGCGGCGACCTCCTCGTCGGTCACGCCTGCCAGGCGCGGCGGGTCCCAGCGGGGACGGTGGTCCCGATCCACCAGGGCCGCCCGGACGCCTTCGCAGAAGTCGTGGGACGCCACGAACCGCTGGCTCAGGCGGTACTCGACGACCAGATCTTCCTCGAGGGAGCGCGCCCCCCCTTCGTCCAGGAGGCGGCAGGTGACCCGCACACTGGTGGGGGACTTGGCGGCCAGGGCTTCCAGGGTCTCTCGTGCCCATGGGGTGGCCAGACGGGCCAGGGCCGCGAGGGTTGCTTCGGGGGAGGCTGCGCCGAAGCAGGCGTCGATGGCGGGCCGCAGGGCGTCCAGGGGTGCCGGACCCGGATCCGCCGCGTGGAAGTCCAGGACCCGGGTGACGATTTCCCCCGGGTCGTCGTCCCCCTCCCAGGAAGCCCCCGCCAACGCGGCTTCCAGGGCCTCGAGCCGCTGGGACGGCACAAAATGGGTGGCGATGCCCGCGGCCAGGACATCGGCGGGTCCCAGTGTTGCTCCCGTAAGCGCCAGGTACCGACCCAGGGCTCCCGGCAGCCGCGGCAAAAACCAGCCCCCGCCCACGTCGGGGAAGAACCCGATGCCGGTCTCGGACATCGCCCACCGGGTGCGTTCGGTGACGACCCGGTGGGAGCCGTAGATGGAGAGCCCCACGCCCCCGCCCATGGTGATGCCGTCCATGAGGGGAACCCAGGGCTTCGGGAACCGGTGGATCGCCCGGTTGAGGCGGTACTCCTCGGCGAAGAAGTCCTGGGTGGCGGAGGCGTTTCCGCAGTCCCGCGCCGTGCAGACACCCCGGATGTCTCCGCCCGCGCAAAACGCCCGGGGCCCGGCTCCCTTGAGCACCACCGCCCGCACGCTCGGGTCTTGCGCCCAGTCTGCGGCGGCGGCCGCGAGATCCCGGATCATCCCCAGGTCCAGGGCGTTCAGGGCCCCCGGGCGGTCCAGCACGGCGACCGCCAGGGGGCCTCGCCGCTCCAGGCGGAGGTGGGATGGGGAAGCCACGCGCACCATCCTCGCGGCCATCGCTCCGGGGGCTCTCCGGCGCTACTCCACGGTGACCTGGGCGTCCTCGACGATGACCCCGTACTTGTACCCGAACCCGAAGTCCTTGTCGATGGCGAGCCTTCCGCGCACGAGCACGGTATCGCCCACCCGGGCCTCCGCGTTCGTGGTGACGGTGAGGTCGTTGATTCCGGCCTCGCCCGTCCCGTCCTGCACGTGGAGCCAGTTCTTGCCCATGATCCCCGTGTTGTACTTGACGACCTTGCCCCGGAAGAGGACTTCCTTTCCCGCGAGATCGGCCTTGGCCAGGAAGATCTCCTGGAGGGTGCTGCCGCCCGGGGCCTTCTTCACGCCGGCGATGGGGACGGACGCGCTCTGGGGGCTCGGGTGGCCCGCCGGCCTGCCCGCGGGGGGCTCCCCGGCAGGGGGCGCGGCGG
>JBFLZB010000214.1 GCA_040756475.1 Thermodesulfobacteriota bacterium | reverse complement strand
GGGCGAAGCTCGGCGCACCTGTTCCCCGAAGGAAATGCCCTCAAGACACCGCGGATTGCGCGGCGGAGCGGAAGGGGCCCCCGACCCCGCTCACCACCCAGGCGGTGGGGCTCCAGAATCCACCATCAAATCCTTGGGGCGGGGTCCGGGAGTCCTGGAGCGCAGCCCCGTACCGCCTCGACCGAACCGCGGCAGCGAGGCCGAAAGCGGTGATGTTCGGCGCGCCGGCTCCCTCGGCTACGCGGCCTCCGAACATCGCGGATTGCGGGGGCGGAGCGCAAGGGCTCCCGGACCCTGCTTGCCACCCAGGTGGTGGATCGTGGGGCTCACTCCGCCTTGACACCCGAGCGCTGTTTTCGTTAGCGTATTGTGTTCCTTTCCGCGCACTTCCCGCCCGGAGGTCCCATGCTCCACGACGTCATCCCCTTCGGCCTCACCTTCGATGACGTGCTGCTCCTGCCCTCCGCGTCCGAGGTGCTTCCCGATCAGGTGGACGTGAGCACGTGGCTCACCCCCAACGTTCGCTTGAACATTCCCCTCCTGAGCGCGGCCATGGATACGGTGACCGAGGCCCGCACGGCCATCGCCATGGCGCAGGAGGGCGGCATCGGGATCATCCACCGCAACCTCACGGTGGAGGAGCAGGTTGCCGAGGTGGACAAGGTGAAGAAGTCCGAGGCCGGGATGATCGTCGATCCCATCACGATCCGGCCCGACCGCAAGGTGGCCGAGGCGGTGGAGTTGATGACGCGGTATCGGATCAGCGGGGTCCCGATCACCGACGAAGAGGGTCGGCTGGTGGGCATCCTGACCAACCGGGATCTGCGCTTCGAGCGCAACCTGGAGCGGCTCGTGAGCGAGGTGATGACCAAGAAGAACCTCGTCACCGTGGCGCCGGGCACCACCCTGGAGCAGGCCAAGGAGCTTCTCCACGAGCACCGGATCGAGAAGCTTCCCGTGGTGGACGACGCGTTCGTCCTCCAGGGGCTCATCACCATCAAGGACATCGAGAAGGCCCGCAAGTACCCGAGCTCGTGCAAGGACCCCATGGGGAGGCTGCGGGTCGGGGCCGCGGTGGGGGTCGGGGCCGACCGGGACGCGCGGGTGGAGGCGCTGCTGAGGCACGGGGCGGACGTGATCGCGGTCGACACGGCCCACGGCCACTCCAAGATGGTGCTCGACGCCGTGCGGGCCATCCGGTCCCAGTGGCCCGAGGCCCAGATCCTGGCCGGGAACGTGGCGACGGCCGAGGCCACCTTGGCCCTCATCGATGCGGGCGCCGACGCGGTGAAGGTGGGGGTGGGCCCGGGCTCCATCTGCACCACCCGGGTGGTGGCCGGCGCCGGCGTGCCCCAGGTGACCGCCGTGGCCGAGGCGGCCCGGGTGGCGGCGCCCAAGGGCGTGCCGGTGGTGGCCGACGGGGGGATCAAGCACTCGGGCGACGTGACCAAGGCCATCGCGGCCGGGGCATCGGCGGTGATGATCGGGAGCCTGTTCGCGGGTACGGAGGAGAGCCCCGGAGAGCTGATCCTGTACCAGGGGCGCTCCTACAAGGTGTACCGGGGGATGGGTTCGGTGGGGGCCATGAAGAAGGGCAGCCGCGACCGGTACTTCCAGGGGGTCCGCGACGAGTCGGAGCTCGTCCCCGAGGGCATCGAGGGGCGGGTGCCCTACCGGGGCTCGGTCTCGGCCAACGTGTACCAGCTCGTGGGGGGAGTGCGGGCCGGCATGGGCTACACCGGCAGCCGCACCATCGACGACCTGCGAAACAACGCCCGGTTCGTCCAGATCTCCCCGGCCGGCCTCCGGGAGAGCCACGTCCACGACGTGATCATCACGAAGGAAGCTCCCAACTACCGCGTAGAGGCGGGGTGACGGGTGACGGGTGACGGGTGACGCGGGTGTGAGACGTGGTCTTCCCAGCGCCACAGCCAACGGCTTTCACGGGATGCGCGAGACGTGAAATGTGAAATGTGAAATGTGAAGCGGGGCCCAACCCGCAACACGCAACGAGCGACCCGCAAACTCCAACTGACAACTGACCACGGACAACTGACAACCGCCATGCCCGACATCCACGACCAGAAGGTTCTGATCCTCGACTTCGGGTCCCAGTACACCCAGCTCATTGCGCGCCGGGTGCGGGAGAGCCGGGTGTACTGCGAGATCCACCCCTGCACGCTCTCGCTGGAGCAGATTCGGGGGTTCGGGGCCCGGGGGATCATCCTCTCCGGCGGCCCGTCGAGCGTGTATGACCCCGGCGCGCCCCTGGCGGATGCGGGGCTCTTCGAGCTCGGGGTTCCGGTGCTGGGGGTCTGCTACGGCATGCAGCTCATGACCCACTTGCTGGGCGGACGGGTGGCCCGGGGGCTCCAGCGGGAGTACGGCCTGGCGCACCTCACGGTGGACGAGCCCGCGGGCATCCTCCGGGGCTTCGGCGGGGGGCCGGTGCCGGTGTGGATGAGCCACGGGGACCGGATCGAGGCGCTGCCTGCGGGCTTCCGGCCGCTGGCCCACAGCGACAACTCCCCCGTGGCCGCCATGGCCCACGGGGAAAAGCCCTTCTACGGCGTCCAGTTCCACCCCGAGGTGGTCCACACCCCCCGGGGCACCGAGATGCTGGAGAACTTCCTCTTCGGCGTATGCGCCCTGGAGCCCACCTGGACCATGGGCTCGTTCATCGAGGCCTCGGTGGCGGAGATCCGGGCCAAGGTGGGCGACGGGCACGTGATCTGCGCCCTCTCCGGGGGCGTGGACTCCTCGGTGGTGGCCCTGCTCCTCCACCGGGCGCTGGGCGACCAGCTCACCTGCGTCTTCGTGGACAACGGGGTGCTGCGCAAGGGAGAGGCCGAGAAGGTGGTGCGCACCTTCCGGGACCACTTCCACCTGAACCTGCGCCACGTGGACGCGGCGGCCCTGTTCCTGGACAAGCTCCGGGGCGTCACGGACCCGGAGCACAAGCGCAAGATCATCGGCAACGAGTTCATCTACCTCTTCGAGCGCGAGGCCCGGTCCCTGGGCGACGTGGAGTGGCTCGCCCAGGGGACGCTGTACCCCGACGTGATCGAGAGCGTCTCGTTCAAGGGGCCGTCCGCCACGATCAAGAGCCACCACAACGTGGGGGGGCTCCCGGAGCGGATGCATCTCAAGCTCATCGAGCCCCTGCGGGAGCTCTTCAAGGACGAGGCCCGGGAAGTGGGCCGCGAGCTCGGGTTGCCCGAGGAGATCATCGGACGGCACCCCTTCCCCGGGCCGGGGCTCGCCATCCGCATCCTCGGCGAAGTCACGGCCGAGCGGCTCGAGGTACTTCGGGAAGCCGATGCCATCGTGCGCGACGAGATCGCCCGCGACGGGCTCCAGAAGAGCGTGTGGCAGAGCTTTTGCGTGCTCCTGCCGGTGAAGACCGTGGGGGTGATGGGCGACGAGCGCACCTATGAGGACGTGATCGCGGTGCGGTCGGTCAACTCCCTCGACGGGATGACCGCCGACTGGTCGCGCCTCCCCTACGAGGTGCTCGCCCGCATGTCAAACCGGATCATCAACGAGGTGCGCGGGGTCAACCGGGTGGTGTACGACATCTCGTCCAAGCCCCCCGCCACCATCGAGTGGGAGTAGGAGCCCCCGGTGCCCGCCGGCATCCCCCTGGTGCTCTCGGCCCCTTCGGGGGCGGGGAAGTCCACCCTGGTGCGGGAGGTGCGGAACCGGGTGGAGGCCCTGGGGTTCAGCGTTTCCCACACCACGCGTCCGCCCCGGGCGGGGGAAGCCGACGCAGTGGACTACCACTTCGTGGACCGGCCGGCGTTCGAGGCGATGGTCCGGGAGGGGGGCTTTGCCGAGTGGGCCGAGGTCCACGGGAACCTCTACGGGACGAGCCTCCCGGCCTTGCGGGCCCGGTTGGACCGGGGGGAAGACGTGCTCCTGGACATCGACGTCCAGGGCGCCCTTCAAATAGCCGAAAAGGTACCCGGGGCGGTGCTGGTGTTCGTGCTGCCCCCCTCCTGGGCCGAGCTGCGGCGGCGCCTCACCGGCCGGGGCCTCGACGCCCCCGACGTGGTGGAGCGCCGCCTGGCCAACGCCCGGGGCGAGCTGGAGCAGGCCCTGCGCTACGACTACCTGGTGGTGAACGACCACCTGGACCGCGCCGCCGACGAGCTGTGCAGCATCATCCGCGCCGAGCGCTGCCGCGCCGCAAGGCGAAGGGAGCGCGTGGAGGAGCTGTTGGCCGGTGAGGGGGGGTGATGCGTGAGACGTGAGACGTGAGGCGTGAAGCGTGAAGAGTGAAGAGTGAAGAGTGAAGAGTGAAGAGTGAAGAGTGAGATGTGGCGGGGGTTCCACCCATAGGTCCCATGCGTCCCATGGGTCCCATGCGTGGGCCGCCGCCGTTCCCCAACCCGCAACGAGCAACCCCCGACGAGCAACCCGCAACAACCAACGGAGCAATCAATGGCACGCGTAACCGTGGAAGACTGCCTCGACGTGATCCCCAACCGCTTTGCCCTGGCCATGGTGGCGGCCCAGAGGGCGAAGCAGCTCCTGCGGGGCGCGCCGGCCCTGGTCCAGAGCAAGAACAAGTTCATCGTGACCAGCCTGCGGGAGATTGCCGAGGGCAAGGTCACGCTCAAGGAGCGAGTGATCGGGAAAGACGCCGACTAGGCGGGCGGGTTTCTCACACCGGATGCACCGCCTCCACGAGATCGTCGAGAAGGTCCAGTCGTACCAGGGGGACCCCCGGCTCGAGGTCCTGCGCAAGGCCTACGTCGTCTCGGCGAAGGTCCACGAGGACCAGCTGCGCCTCTCGGGGGAGCCCTACCTGATCCATCCCCTGGCCGTGGCCGAGATCCTGGCCGACCTGCGCATGGACGAGGCCACGGTGGCCTGCGGCCTGCTGCACGACGTGATCGAGGTGGGGGCCGCCTCCCCGGCCTTCGTGCGGGAGCACTTCGGGGAAGAGGTAGCCTCCATCGTGGAGTCCCTGAGCCACCTCTCCAAGGTCACCTATTCCTCGCAAAAGCAAGAGCAGGCCGAGTACTTCCGCCGGCTGATCCTGGGCATGGCCAAGGACGTGCGGGTGGTGATGGTGAAGCTCGCCGACCGCCTCCACAGCATGCGCACCCTGGGCCACCTGCCTCGGCCCAAGCAGCTCCAGCTCGCCCAGGAAACCCTCGACATCTACGCCCCCCTGGCCAACCGCCTGGGCATCCACCGGTTGAAGAGCGAGCTCGAAGACCTGGGCCTTCGGTTCGCCATGCCCGACGTGTACGCCGACCTGGAGCAGAAGGTGGAGCGCAGGCTGGCGGAGCGGGAGAGCTACATCGCCGAGGTGACGGAGATCCTCGAGGGCCTCCTGGCCGAGAACGGCCTCCGGGGCGAGGTGAGCGGCCGGCCCAAGCACCTGTTCTCCATCTGGAGGAAGATGCAGGACCAGGGGATCGGCTTCGACCAGGTGTACGACCTGATCGCGTTCCGGATCATCGTCGGGGAGGTTCGCGACTGCTACGGGGCTCTGGGGGCCATCCACGGCCGGTGGACGCCCATCCCGGGGCGCTTCAAGGACTACGTGGCGCTCCCCAAGCCCAACCTCTACCAGTCCCTCCATACCACGGTCATGGGGCCCCAGGGCCAGCCCATGGAGGTGCAGATCCGCACGGAGGAGATGCACCGGATCGCCGAGGAGGGCATCGCGGCCCACTGGCGCTACAAGGAGAAGCGGGCCCAGGCCGGACCCGAGGATCGGGTGTTCGAGTGGCTGCGCCAGGTGGTGGACGCCCACAAGGACCTGGGCGACGCCCAGGAGTTTCTCGACAGCGTCAAGATCGACCTCTACCCGAACGTGGTCTTCGTCTTCACCCCGGCGGGGGAGCTGGTGGAGCTGCCTCGGGGCGCCACTCCCGTGGACTTCGCCTACGCGGTGCACAGCCAGGTGGGCGAGCAGTGCGTCGGGGCCAAGGTGAACGACCGGATGGTGCCCTTGAGCCACCGGCTCAAGAACGGCGACCGGCTGGAGATCATCACCTCCAAGCACCACACCCCCAGCGCCGACTGGCTGGAGTTCGTCCAGACCTCCAAGGCCCGCAACAAGATCCGCGCCTGGATCAAGACCCAGCAGCGCCAGCGCTCCATGGAGCTCGGACGCGAGCTCTGCGACCGGGAGTTTCGCAAAGCAGGCCACAGCCTGGCCAAGGCCCTCAAGGCCGGGGAGCTCGAGGCCCTGGCCCCCAAGTTCGGCCTCAACAAGGAAGAAGAGCTCCTGGAGGCGGTGGGCTACGGCAAGATCTCGGCCCGCCAGGTGCTCGGCAAGCTCTACCCCGATCTGGAGGAGCGGGAGGCCGAGGAGGTCAAGCGTCCCAAGAAGCCCCCCAAGGCGCCCAAGGGCATCGTCATCCAGGGCATCGGCGACGCCATGGTGCGGTTCGCCCGGTGCTGCAATCCCCTGCCGGGCGAAGCCGTGGTGGGCTTCGTGACCCGGGGTCACGGCATGACCGTCCACACGGCGGACTGCGCCAACGTGCGCAAGCTCGACCCCGAGCGCCGCATCGAGGTGGATTGGGGACGGGGCGAGGCGGCGGCCCACCCGGTGAAGATCCGGGTGGCCTGCGACGACCGCAAGGGCATCCTGGCCGCCATCACCCAGGCCCTGGCCGGCTTCGACGTCAACGTGGCCCGGGCCGACGTGCGCACCTGGGCCGCCGGCGAAGCCGAGTGCAACTTCGAGATCCTGGTGGAAGACATGGACCGCCTCCAGAAGATCCTGGCGGCCATCCAAGCCCTCAAGGGGGTGAACCGGGTGACGAGGGTGAAGACGTGAGATGTGAGGCGTGAAATGTGAAATGTGAGACGTGACGGGTCCGATCGGTCTGATGGGTCCGATCGGTCCGAAGCCGCGAGCCCAACCCCCAACCCACAACGGACCAACGCACATGAAGACCCAGATCGCGACCGACCGGGCCCCTGCGGCCATCGGGCCTTACAGCCAGGCCATTGCGGCCGGGCCCTACGTGTTCTGCTCGGGGCAGATCGCCCTGGATCCGGCCACGGGGCAGGTGGTGCCGGGGGGCATCGAGGCCCAGACGCGCCAGGTGCTGGAGAACTTGCGGGCCGTGTTGGTGGCGGCCGGGAGCGGGCTGGAGCTGGTGGTGAAGACCACGGTCTTCCTCGCGGATATGGGCGACTTCGCCGCCATGAACGGCGTGTACGCGTCCTACTTCGCAGACAGGCCCCCGGCCCGCTCCACGGTCCAGGCCGCTGCCCTGCCCCGGGCCGTGGCGGTGGAGATCGAGGCGGTGGCCCTGCGGGGCGAGGGGCCGGCCCTCGGGCTCCACGAGCTCACCCCCTGAAGGGGGCGTCCCGGTGACCCAGGCGCTCTTCCTCGTACTCCTCTTCGGCGTGGGGGCGCTCTCGGCCCTTCAGCCCCTGGTGAACGCCCGGCTGGCCCACCGGGTGGGGGGCGTCCTTCCGGCGGCCGCGGTCTCCTTTGCGGTGG
>JBFLZB010000213.1 GCA_040756475.1 Thermodesulfobacteriota bacterium | reverse complement strand
CTGCGCGGCCGCGCCGCGCAGGGGTAGCCGCCCCTCTCGGACGAGCTCCTGGAGGAGCTCGGTGTAGTGGAGCACCCGGGCCTTGTGGCCGTACTGGCGGTAGTCGTTCTGGAGGGTGGAGTAGCAGTGGGGGCAGTAGCACACGATGGTGCGCACGCCCCGCCGGGTAAAGAGCTCCGCGTTTTCCCGGGCGAGGGCGTCGAAGGCGTACTCGTTGCCGAGCCGGCGCTGGGAGTCGCCGCAGCAGCGCTCTTCGGAGCCCAGGATCGCAAAGCTCAGCCCCGCGGCCTTGAAGAGGCGGGCGAGCGCCACGGACACCTTGCGGCTGCGGCTGTCGAAGGAGCCGGCGCACCCCACGTAGAAGAGATACTCGGCGCTCTGCCCCTCCGGGAGCTCCCCCAGGAGGCGCAGGTCGAGCCCCCTGGCCCACCGGCCCCGGTCCGCCGGAGGCAGGCCCCAGGGGTTGGAGCGCTGATCGGTGGCCTCGAAGAAGACCCCGAGCTCCGGCGGGAACTTGGCCAGGTTCTCCACCAGGTGGCGGCGCATCTGGACGATCTTCGGGACGTGCTCGATGAAGACCGGACACGCCCGCATGCACGCCCCGCAGGTGGTGCAGTCCCAGAGCGCGTCCTCCCCCACCGAGCCCTCGGCCGAGGCGTCCTTCTCCATGATCAGGGGCATGAGACCTGTGGCCCGGTTGCCGTGGCGGAGCTTCTCGGCGTTGGCCAGGAGGTTGACCTTGCCGTCCCGGATGACGAGCCGGGGGTTCAAGGGCTTGCCCGTCGCGGTGGCGGGACACTGCTGGTTGCACCGGCCGCACTCGGTGCAGGAGAGGAAGTCCAGGAGATCCTTCCAGGAGAACCGGTCCACGGTTCCCGCGCCATAGGTGCGCCCGGGCTCGAAGATCTCCCGGGGTACGGTACGCACGGGCTCCAGGGATCGGCAGAAGCAGGCCGGGATGGCCGTGAGGATGTGGAGGTGCTTGCTCCAGGGCAGGTAGTTGAGGAACGCGAGGAACGCCAGCGCATGGAGCCACCAGAAGACCCGCCCTGCCGCGTGGAGCCCCTCGCCGAAGACCGCGGCCATGGCGGGGGCCACCAGCACGCGGGTGAGCGGCATGAGGGTGCCCCGGGGAGCCGTCCCCAGGGCGAGCTCGGCCCCGTGGTACCCATAGAAGAGGAACATGAGGAGGAAGACCAGCCCCAGCACCACGAAGGCATCGACGCTGCGGTACTCGATGTGGGAGGGCTTGACCACGAGGCGCCGGTGGAGCGCCACGACCACGCACGCGATGACCAGGAGGGGCACCACGTCGAAGAGGAGCGTGAGCAGGGGGTAGAACACCGGGCCGAAGATCGTCAGCGAGAGCTGGGGGAAGAGGCCGTTCAAGACGAACCCAGCGTTGTCGAGCCCCAGGATCACGAACCCCCAGAACAGAAAGAAGTGGTTGCGGCCGAACCGGTCCTCCAGGACCCGCTTCTGGCCGAAGCCGTACTCCAGGGCCGCCAGGAGGCGCTTCTCCAGGCCCGTCTTCAGCCGGGGATCGGGCCCCCCCAGCCGCACCGCCCGCATCAACCGCAGGAGCGAGTATCCAAACGTAAGGACCGCCCCCGTGAAGAGAATCGCAAACAGGGTAGTCTCGGTCTGGGTCATGCCGTCCTCCCGTGCGACAAACTCGGGAAAGGATTTGGACGGGATAACGGGATGTCCGGGATGGGAAAACCGACACGTTCTATCCCGCTCTTCATCCTGTCCATCCTGTGATCCCGTCCAAGACCCCGCCCCTACGCCCCCCGGGCCACTTCCCGCAGTCTGCGGGTGAGGGCGGGGACCACCTCGAAGAGGTCGCCCACGATGCCGTAGTGGGCGACCTCGAAGATGGGGGCGTCCCGGTCCCGGTTGATGGCGATGACGAGGTCGGCGTCCTGCATGCCCACCAGGTGCTGGATGGCCCCCGAGATGCCGCAGGCGACGTAGATCTTGGGGCGCACGGTCTTGCCCGTCTGGCCCACCTGGCGCTCGTAGGGGATCCAGCCCGCATCCACCGCGCTGCGCGAGCCGCTCACGGTGCCGCCCAGGACCTCGGCGAGCTCCTCCAGGAGCCGGAAGTTCTCGGCGCCCTGCATGCCCCGCCCCCCCGAGACGAGCACCTCGGCCCCCGCGATGTCCACGTGGCCGGTCCCGTGCTCGTCGCGCAGCACCTCCAGGACCTTGGCCTGCACGGCGGCTTCCTCCAGGCCCAGGGGCTGCCGGATTATCTCCCCCCGCGCGCCCTCCCGGCGCTCGGGGCGGCGCATCACGTGGGGCCGCACCGAGGCCATCTGGGGCCGGTGGGTCAGGTTCAGGATCGTGGCCATGATGTTGCCGCCGAAGGCGGGGCGGGTCTGCTCCAGGAGCCGGCGCTCGGCCTCCACGGAGAGCTCGGTGCAGTCGGCGGTAAGCCCGGTCTCCAGAGCCGTGGCCACGGCCCCGGCCAGGTCCCTCCCCAGGCCCGTGGCGCCCATGAGCACCACCTCGGGTTTTTGCTTCCGGATGAGGTCCAGGGCGGCCTTGAGATAGGGCTGGGTGCGGTAGTGCCGCAGCACCGGGTCGTCCACCACGTAGACCCGCTCGGCGCCGTAGGCGAAGGCCTCCTGGGCCAGGTGCTCGACCCCCTCCCCCAGGACGAAGGCCGCGAGCCCCACCCCCAGGTCCCGGGCCAGGCCCTGTCCCGCCCCCAGGAGCTCCCAGCTCACCGCCGCGGCCGCGCCGTCCTGCTGCTCCACGAACACCCACACCCCGCGGTAGCTCGGGTCGGCCCTGGCTGCTTCCTCCTCGGTGGGTCTCTCCTCCTTCCACTCGCCACGGCGCTTGAGCTCCTCAATGGTCCGCTGTTCCTCCTCCGTGTAGAACATCTCGAGGGCTTCCACCGGGCAGATCTTGACGCACTTGCGGCACCCGATGCACTTCTCCAGGTCGATGACCGGCTCCCCCGCGGCGTCGTAGGTAATCGCCTCCACGGGGCACTCGGGGGCGCACCGCCCGCAGGCGATGCACTTGCCCGCCAGGAGCCTCGACTTTCCCCGGGGCTTCTTGAGCTTGCCCCTGTCCTTCTGCTCCGCCATGGCCTGGGGTCTCCTCCCTCGGCAGAGGGGGCTACACCGCGATCACGTCGCGCTCGATGAGCCTGCGGATGAGCTCCTGGACGGCACCCTCGGGGTCCGCCTCCCCATCCCCAACGATCTCCCCCAGGCGCCTCTCTGGAGCGAAGATGCGCTTGACGCTGGTGGGCGAGCCCTTGAGCCCCACCCGGGCGGGGGAAAGGCCCAGCACGCCGTTGTCCCACACGAAGATCTCCGCCTCTTCGGCCTCCAGGCGCCGGGGCACCGTGGGGTAGCGGGGCTGGTTGATCTCGCGCACCACGGTGACCACCGCGGGCAGGGGGGCCCGCACTACCTCCCGGCGGCCTTCGAGTTTGCGGCGCACGGTGAGCGTCCCGGTCTCGGAAGAGACCTCCAGGAACCGGTCCACGAGGGTGAGCTGACTCCATCCCAGGCGGGTGGCGAGCCCGGGCCCGACCTGGGCGGTGTCGCCGTCGATGGTCTGCTTGCCGCACAGCACCAGATCCACCCGGCCCCACTCCGCAGCTACCCGCCGCACCGCGGCGGCCAGCACGAGGCTCGTGGCCAGGGTGTCGGCCCCCCCGAAGGCCCGGTCGGAGACGAGCACGGCCCGGTCGGCCCCCAGGGCGAGGCAGCGGCGCAGCGCCAGCACCGAGTTGGGGGGCCCCATGGTGACCGCCACCACCTCGCACTCCCACCGGTCCCGGAGCCGCAGCGCTTCCTCCAGGGCGTGGGCATCGAAGGGGTTGACGATGAAGGGGACGCCTTCCCGGATCAGGGTGCCGGTCTCGGGGTTCACCTTCACCTGGGTCGTGTCGGGCACCTGCTTTACGGCTACCACCGCGCGCCGCAGGCGCCGCTTGCCGCTATCGGTCATGGAACGTGGACTCCTCCCGGGTTGGAAGCGGCTCGGGTCTTCCCGCCGGATCGCTGGAGTGTAGCACGCCCGGATGCCCCGGCCAGGCGAACGGGGTCCTCGCCACAGGGCGGAGCGTTTTCGGGGGGAGGGGCTTTCACCGACTGGAATGGTTATGGTTGGACCGTACCGGGTCATCCTCCGGCCGAGCCGGAGCGCAGTCGGGGGGAAGGAGGGCCACCATGGTGACCAAGAGAATGGAGAGTTGGGAAGTCAGCGACTTCCAGCACGAGTTTCGAAGCCTCGCGGAGAAGTCCTCCGACGAGACCTTCCGCACGAAGTTCCACGCCCTCGCCGACGAACTCGAGCCCTTCGGCCGCGAGTTCATCCACGAAAACGCGAGCTGCGGTCGCGACCTGAGCTCGATGGTCGAGGAGCTCCACGGCATTGCCGCGCGCGACCGCTACTGCGACCGGGACCGGGGCTTCGAGCGGGAGTGCCAGAGCCTCTATCACGACGTGGACCGGGCCATAGGGCACGCCCAGCAGCTGCGCAGCGCGTGCTTCACGTGAGGTCCCGTCCGAGAGCCATAGGGGCGACCCTGCGTCGCCCCTACATCCACCCGGCGAAGGGCGGGTCAAGCGAAGGAGACCTGCCATTTTTCTGGAGCAAGACGTAGCGCCTTGCCCAGGATGCTTGGTAAGGGTGGGTTTCTAGGCGGAAGCCGGAAGGATGGAGGAAAGATCCTCCGCACCGGCTGCGGGCACCGGCCAGGAGGCCTTGACGGTGGTTCCGAGACCGGCCTCCGAGTCGATCCAGAAGCTACCCCCGGAGAGCTGGGTGCGCTCCCGCATGCTGTCGAGCCCCAGGCTCCGCCGGGTGCTCCGCAACGCCAGGGCGGCTTCCACATCGAAACCCACCCCGTCGTCGGCCACCTCGAGCACCAGCGCATCGGCCTCCCGCGCCAGGCAGACGCGCACCCGGGCCGCGTGGCTGTGTTTGGCCACGTTGTTCAATGCTTCCTGAAGGACGCGAAAAATCACGATCTTCAAGGGCTCGGGCACGTCCTCTTCCTTGAGGGAGAGCTGGGGCTCCAGGGCGAAGCCGGGGTAGGTCTGCCGAAACTCCCGGCAAAACCAGCCCACCGTGGCCAGCAGACCCAGGTCGTCGAGAATGGACGGGCGAAGCGCCATGCCGATGCGGCGCACTTCGTCCACGGCCCCCTTCAACCGGGCAACCACGCTCTCCATGAGCTCCCGTTTCTCGGAATCCCCTGCGCAGGCCGTCTCGATCTGGAACTTCACCGCCGAGAGGGTCTGGCCGATGCCGTCGTGGAGCTCGCGGGCCACCCGTTCGCGCTCCCGCTCCTGGGCGGTGAGGAGCTCGGCGGAAAGCAGTTGCAGGTAGGTCCTCCAGTGGCGCAGGTCCTCCTCGGCCCGCTTGATCTCCCCGATGTCGGTCACCACCGCGAAGCTCCCCTGGACGCTCCCGTCCTCTCCCAGAAGGGGAGTCGACGAGATCAGGACGGGCACCTCCTCCCCTTCCTTGGAGCGCAGATTCACCTGGTACACGCCCCGCTCGGCGCGGCGGCGCCTCTTCTGCTGCTCCTCGAGCAGGGGAAGGCTCTCCTCCGAGAAGAACTCCTCGGGCCTGCGCCCTGCCAGCTCGCCTGTGGGATACCCCATCATCTCCGCAAGTTTCTGGTTTGCGTAGGTCAGCACGCCATCGGCATCCACGACGCACAGGCCCTCGTTCATCGACTCGACGAGGAGCCGGTACCGGGTCTCGCTGGTGCGCAGCTCCTGCTCCGCGCGCGTGCGCTCCAAGACCTCTTCCCGCAGCCGCTCGTTGGCCCGGGATAGCTCCGTGCCGCAAGCCTGCGCCTCTCGGGCGCTCTCGGTCGCCGCCCGCCGCAGGGCGTCCTCCGCTTTGCGGCACTGGTCCAGCGCGACCCGAAGGGGGCGAAGCAGGAAATAGTGCAGGGCGGGGGTGAGCAGGAGGGTCAGGAAGAAGGCGTCGACGAGGGCACCCGAAAACGGGTGGGCATGGGTCAGAAACGGGAAGAGGCGAATCGCCACGAGCTCGCTTGCGAAGATGCCCAAACCCAGGAGCAGCGTCGGCCAGCTCCAGAACCGGGCTTCTCTGTGCCGTTGGGTCATCGCAAAGTGGGGCGCGGCGCCCCGCGAGAGGAGCAGGGCCTCGATCTCGCGCACATGCCGGGCAGAGTGCTCCAGGGGGCGAAACACCAGGAGGTAGAGGCCGCTGCCGAGCAGCAACCCCACCAGTACCGCATTGGTCCCGGCCAGCGGCCATGCCCGTCCCTCGGGCACGAGGGGGTTGACCCGCATGACCAGGAGCTCAACCAGGGCCGCCCCAAACCCGCTCACGAAAGCGAGGGTCCTGGCCGAGAACCAGGGAACCGCCCCCGGGGCACACCCTCCGCCCCCCATCGGCAGTGCCTGGTTCATGCTCCCATCCCCTTCCCCACCCCGCCCGCCGGGGCGCTGCGGTCCGGCTTCTCGACGCCTCTTCTCACAGGTCCTCCGGTTGTTCGAGCCGATGCTGCAAATCCCCCAGGAATTGCGCCGCGAGCACCCCGTCCACCACCCGGTGGTCGCAGGAGAGGGTGACGTGCAGCACCCGACCCGCTTCCACCCGGCCCCCGCGCACCAGCGGCGCCTCGCGCACGGCACCCGCGGCCAGGGTGAGGGCGGAGGGGGGGTTGATGATGGCGGTGAAGCTCTCGACCCCGTACGCGCCCAGGTTCGAGAGGGTAAAGGTGGAGTTGGCGCGCTCCTCGGGCCGAAGCTTCCCCGCCCGGGCCCGGGCCACCAGGTCTCGGGTCTGCTCGGCGATCCAGGGGAGGTCTTTCCCCTGTGCCCCCCGGAGCACCGCCACTGCGAGCCCGGCGTCGGTTTGCACGGCCACCCCCAGGTTCACCACGTTCCAGCGCAGCCACCGGCCCCGATCGTAGCTGCGGTTGGCGTCGGGGAACCGCTCCAGGGCCAGGGCTGCGGCCCGCAGGAGGAGGTGGGTGAGGGTGATCCCTTCCCCGGCAGCTTCCTTGCGCTGCACCAGGCGCTCGGCCTCCACGGTGGCCGAGACATGGAAGTGGGGAACCGTGCGGGCGCTGGCCGAGACCCGCCGGATGGCCGCCCTTTGGTAGAAGCTCACTTCCTGGGCCTCCGCCTCCCCCTCGGCGAAGGTCACGGGGGGCAGCTCCCCATCGGGTGCCGCAGGGGGCAGGCCCGTCCGTGGGGCCGCGGCCTCCACGTCCGCGGTCGTGATCCGCCCCTGGGGGCCCGTGCCCCGAACCTGCACCAGGTCCACCCCCTTCTCCCGGGCGAGCCTGCGGGCCCGCGGGCTCGCCCGCACGCCCTGGGACGGGCTTGCCGGCGGGGGCTTTGCTCCGCCTTCGGCGGGCTTTCGGGGAGGAGGCGCCGGGCGGGGCGACTCCTTTCCTCCGCGCTCGTAGAGGGGGTGGGCCCCCGGCAGGGGGACCTGCGGGGAAGCCGCCACCTTCGAGG
>JBFLZB010000212.1 GCA_040756475.1 Thermodesulfobacteriota bacterium | reverse complement strand
TCCAGGTCCTCCTCGACCAGGGCCGCAAGTCCCTGGGCATCCAGCGCTACAAGGGCCTGGGCGAGATGAACCCCCAGCAGCTCTGGGAAACCACCATGGACCCGGAAAAGCGCGTCCTCCTCCAGGTAAAGCTCGAAGACGCCGTAGCCGCCGAAGAGATCTTTACGATCCTCATGGGTGAGAACGTGGAGTCCCGAAAGGACTTCATCCGCACGCACGCCCTCGAGGTCAGCAACCTGGACGTGTGAAACTCTTCTTCTTGTTGTTGTTGTGCGGGAGCTGGCCAAACCGGGCTAGGGGGGCTGTGGTGTCAACCGTCTATCACGCCAAATACTGGGCGCACGCCCTCACCCTGAAGGGCTCTTCGGGGAGCATCGACTCCCTGTCCCGCTCCATCGCCAACGCGCGCGTCGACCTAAACCCCCACCAGGTCGATGCCGCCCTGTTCGCCGTCCGGTCCCCCCTCAGCAAGGGCGTGCTCCTCGCCGACGAGGTCGGCCTCGGCAAGACCATCGAGGCCGGGCTCGTCATCGCCCAGCGGTGGGCCGAGCGCCGCCGCAAGGTGCTCCTCATCCTGCCGGCCACCCTGCGCAAGCAGTGGCAGCAGGAGCTGGAGGAGAAGTTCCACCTCCCGACCCTGGTCCTCGAAGCCCGCCAGTTCAACCGGCTCCAGGCCGATGGCCACGGGAACCCGTTCGACCAGCCGGGCCGCCTGGTCCTGTGCTCCTACCACTTCGCCTCCAGCAAGGCCGAGCTCGTCCGCCGCGTCGGCTGGGACCTGGTGGTGATCGACGAAGCCCACCGTCTGCGCAACGTCTACAAGCCGGCCAACAAGATGGCCAAGGCGATCGCGGGGGCGGTGGAGGGATGCCACAAGCTCTTGCTGACGGCCACGCCCCTGCAGAACACCCTGCTGGAGCTCTTCGGCCTGGTCAGTGTCCTCGACCCACACGTGTTCGGCGACCAGAAACCCTGGAGGGGACGGAAATGAAATACCGCAATTGTCTGACGTAGCTGAAATCATGCTAGGAGCCCTAAAGGGGGACACTCGGGCAGAAGAGCGTTGAGGCCATGAACGGGCCTGGATCGCAGGGAGGAGCCGGTGCGCCACCGGGTGGCATGCTGCGCGGTGCTTCCCAGGAAGCGCCGGGCGTGGTCCACGGCGTGGCGGGCGGGAAGATCGAGGGGCACCCGGTCATGGGTAGCCATCGGGTCGGGTTGACCGGCCGGACCCGGGCGGGGTTGGGGCGTCGAACGGGGTGGAGTCCGCCGGCGGCGGGGCAGGGGCAGCAGCGCTCGACGCACGGGTTGCGGGGAGCAGGAACCTTGGGAACCTTTGCAGCGTGCCGACCGGGAGACGGGGGCCGGTGGGCCGAATCGGTGCTGGCGGGACCGACGGCGGCGGTCCCAGCGGCGGCGGCGGTGCCCGGCGGCATCGGCAGCGTGGAAGAGGAACAAGAACTCGAGGCCGTGAACGACTGGATGGAAGCGCGCGGTCTGCCGCCCGGCACGCTGCTCTTCGACTTAGCCGACCCCGAAACCGGCGAGCAGAAGGCGGTGTTCGACCTGGCCTGGCCCAACGGCATCCAGGAAGGGCTCAGTGAGCCGGTCGCCGTGCTGCGGAACGAAGAATCCGAGACCATCGCTATCGCCAGCCAGGCGGGGTCTCGCTGCTTCACGGCGGTTGCCGAGTTCCAGCGCTAACGTGCTCGCGGAGATCCTGGTGGAGGAGACGGCGGCGTGACTGCGGGTCAAACCACGCGCATCACTCGCCCTACCACCGCCTCACCGACCAGACCCTGCACACCGCTCTGGCCGACTTTGTGGACCCGAAGCTCAAGGCGGTGCGAGCCGAGATCGGCGCCCTGCGCGAGGGCGCGGGGTCCCGGGCCCGGCTGGAGGAGCTGCTTGATCGCGAAAAGGAGCTGGAGGACTTCCGGGCCGAGATCGAGCGCATCATCAAGCTCCCCTGGAAGCCAAACCTGAACGACGGCGTGCTCATCACCGCGAGCCCCTTGTGTTCCACGTGGCACCGTTGCGTCATGGCGTGAGACGGTTCTGCACGTGGTTCCGGCCCGCTGCCTGCCGACTCAGAGAAGGTTCCTTGACCGGATGTCGGTCCTTACTTAGGATGTGTCGTAATACTCCTGCTGAGAGGTAAGTGTCATGTTGACGACCGTGACCACTAAGGGACAGGTAACGATTCCAAAGGTCATCCGCGATTTTCTTCGGGTCCAGCCCAACGACCGGGTCGACTTTGTGGTGGAGGGCGGCCAGGTGGTGGTCCGGCCCGTGAAGACCTTGAAGGACCTGCGCGGGGCCGTGACAGCGGCCGGTCCCGGCGACTTCGAGGCAGAGCGGGCCAACGCCAAGGCCGCCGTGGGCAAGCGGGTGTCGGAGGAGATGTCGTGACCCGGGTGTTCGTCGACACGAATCTCTTCCTGCGCTACCTGACGAACGACGACCCGACCAAGGCGGACCGGGTCGAGCAGCTCCTGAACCAGGCGGCGGCCGGAGAGGTCAGGCTGGTCACGGCGGAGATGGTGCTGGCCGAGACAGTCTGGGTTCTGGAGTCGAGCTACGGCCTCGGGCGCGCCCAGGTCGCTCCCCTTGTGCGGGGCATTCTGGCGACTCCGGGCCTGGAGGTAGTTAACGGGAGCCTCGTCGCCCGGGCCCTGGACCACTACGAGACCCTGAACGTCGACTTCGTCGACGGCTACATCGCCGCGGTCATGGAGAAGCAAGGCATCGACGAGCTGTACTCTTTCGACAAGAAGCACGCGTCGAGGCTCAAAGGGGTCCGGCGGCGGGAGCCCTGAGTGGGGAAGGCAGGGCCCGCGGTCGAGGAGCGCCTCCGCCAGGTCGGGTCGTTACGGCCCAGGGCCCGTGACCACTGTCCTTAAGAAACTTTGGAGGCAGAAAGTTTCATAACGCCCGGCGCTGCTAAAGGATCCTTTCGCAGAGTCCAACCAACACAGCGAGTCACCGGGGTGCAGCACCTTGAAGCGAACGATCCCGGGAAACCCTGGAGGGAACGTAACTGAAATACCGCAATTGTCTGACGGGACGTAGCTGAAATCATGCTAGGAGTCCTAAAGGGGGTGCTCGGGCAGAAGATCGTTGAGGCCATCAACGGGCCTGGATCGCAGGGAGGAACCGGTGCGCCGCCGGGTGGCATGCCGCGCGGTGCAGCGCTGGAAGCGCTGGGCTTCGTCCACGGCGTGACGGGCGGGAGGGTCGAGGGGCACCCGGGCTCTCGAGCGGATCGGGTCGCGGTGGCCGCCTCGACGTGGCCGAGCTGGGGCGTCGAACGGGGTGGAGTCCGCCGGCGGCGGGGCGGGGGCCACTTCGCGCCGCGCACGGGCTGCGGGGCGCAGGAAACTTGGGAACCTTTGCAGGGTGCCGACCGGGAGGCGGGGGCTGGTGCGCCGAATCGGTGCTGGCGGGGCCGGGGGCGAGGTGAGAGAATCGCGGCTTTGGCGGGGGGAGCACGTTCGGGTGGGTATCTTCTCCCAAGCTGAGGCGGCGTGGTCATGGGGCTACCGGGGTTCTTCTCGCCTCGCTCTGGTCAGGGCTGGCCGGCGGCGCGGATTGGCGCGGCTGTCGTGGCCCTGGCGCTGTGCGTCACCGGCTGCCTGGCCGCTCGCCCCTTCGATGAGGAGCGGTGGCGGGAGCAGGCGGAGGGGGCGCGGGTGGAGGACCTGTATGCGCCCAACCGGGACGCTTCGGGGCGGTTCTTCAACCCCTGGCTGCCCCAGGAGAAGTCCGGTTGGGACTTCTGGCGCTGGAAGCTCTCGCGCCGGGCGGCGGTGGCGGAAGCCGCGGAAGGGTACTCCGGGGGGGCGGGGCCTGCGCCCGTGCCCAACGACGGGGCGTACCTGGGGGACCCGAGCCAGCCCGCCTCCCTCACCCACGTGGGCCACGCCACCTTCGTCCTTCACTGGGGCGGCCCGGTGATCGTGACCGACCCCTTCTTCAGCAACCGGGCCGCGATCGTTCGGCGGCTGGCGCCCCCTGCCTTCGGGCCTGAGGCCATCCCCGACGGCGCGGTCGCCATCGTGAGCCACAACCACTACGACCACCTGGACGCCGAAAGCGTGGCCGCCCTGGGAAGCGGGGCGACCTTCCTGTGCCCCACGGGGCTCGGGGCGTTCTTGCGCGAGAAGGGCGCCGAGCGGGTCCGGGAGCTCGGCTGGTGGGAAGCGGCGGAGGTGGGCGGCAGCCGGTTCACCTGCCTGCCCGCACAGCACTGGTCGCGCCGCCTGGGGCAGGGGCGAAACGAGACCCTCTGGAGCTCCTGGCTCCTAGAGCGGGACGGCCGGCGCGTCTACTTCGGCGCGGACTCGGGCTACTTCGTGGGATACCGGGAGCTCGGGCGCCGCTATCCCGGCATCGACGTGGCGCTGCTGCCGATCGGCGCGTACCTGCCCCGATGGTTCATGCACTACGCCCACATGGACATCCCCGAGGTGCTCCGGGCCTTCGACGATCTGGGGGCTCGGCGCCTGGTCCCGACCCAGTGGGGGGTGCTGCCCCTGGGGGACGAGCCCCCGAGCTGGCCCGCAGTGGAGCTTCGTCGCGCCGCGGCGTCCCGGCCCGACCTCGCGGACCGGGTCGTCATCCTCCCCGTGGGGGGGCGGCTGCTCCTGGACGGCGGGGGGTGAACCGGAATGCACCGGCACCGCCACGCACCGATGCCCGAGGGGGACTCCGGCGGGCGCGTCCCCCTGCTGGGGAGCGCCCTGTGGGAACTTCTTCCCTTTGTGCGGCCCTACCGGCGCCGGGTGGCCGTGGGGCTGGCGACCAACGTGCTGGCGCGCTTCTTCGACCTCCTGCCCATGGTGGTGGTGGGCAAGGTGGTGGACGCGGTGGTGCGCGGGGAGGCGGGGTCGGCGGGAGCCGGCGCGTTTGCCCTGTACGGCCTCGCGGTGCTCGCCACCTTCGGGGGGCTCGCCCTTTTCCAGAGCACGAGCGACTACGCCTGGGACACGCTGGCCCAGATGGTGCGCCACGACCTTCGGGTGCGCCTCTACGAGCACCTGCAGCGCCTGGAGCTGTCGTTCTTCGAGGAGCGCCAGACCGGCGACGTGATGGCGGTGCTCTCCAACGACGTGGACAATCTGGAGAACTTCTTCTCGGATGCCACCACGAGTTCGGTGCGCATCGTCATCACCTTCGTCGGGACCTACGGCTTCCTGCTGTGGCTGGACTGGCGGCTTGCGGCGCTGCTCTTCGCTCCCCTCCCGTTTGCCGTGGTGGCGGTGCGCTTTTTCGCGACGCGGGTGCAGCCCCAGTACCGGCGCTCGCGCCAGGCGGTGGGGGCCATCAACAGCGTGTTGGAGACCAACCTCCAGGGCATGGGGGTCATCCAGGCCTATACCGCCGAGGCCCAGCAGGCCGAGCGGGTGCGGGAGCGGTCGGCGGAGTACCGGGACGCCGCGGTCCAGGCCGTCCGGGAGCGCGCCAAGTTCATCCCGCTCATCTACTGCATCGCAGGGTGCGCGTTCGCGGCCCTCATCGGGGTGGGAGGGTGGCTCACCTTCGGCGGCCACGGGCCCAGCGTGGGCGACTACACCACCTTCGTGCTCTTCGCCATGCGGCTGGTGCTGCCGCTCTTCGTCTTCGGCATGCTCATCAACCAGTTCCAGCGCTCCGAGGCTTCGGCCCGCCGCATCGCCGAGCTCCTGGGGACCCGGCCGAAGATCGCCGACCGGCCGGACGCCGCCCCCCTGGACCGCCCGCCCCGCGTGCTGGAGTTTCGCAGCGTGCGGTTCGCCTACCCCGGGCGCCCCCCGGTCATCAACGGGGTCGATCTGAAGCTAGAGAGGGGCAAGGTGGTGGGGGTGGTGGGACCCACGGGTGCCGGCAAGAGCACCCTGGTCAAGCTCCTCCTGCGCTACTACGAGCCCCAGGGGGGAGAGATCGCCGTGGACGGGCGGTCCCTGGGAAACGTTACCCTGGCGAGCCTGCGCCGGCACGTGGGCTACGTCTCCCAGGATGCATTTCTCTTCTCCGGCACGGTGGCGGAGAACATCCGCCTGGGCTTCCCCGAGGCTCCGGAGGAGGCCCTGCGGGAGGCGGCCCGCATTGCCGGGGCTGACGAGTTCATCCGCCTCTTGCCCGAAGGGTACGAGACGCTGGTGGGAGAGCGCGGCGTCAAGCTCTCCGGGGGCCAGCGACAGCGCATCTCCCTTGCGCGGGCGGTTCTGCGGGCTCCCCCGGTCCTCGTTCTCGACGAGGCCACCTCTGCCGTGGACACCCGCACCGAGGCCCTCATCCAGGAGAACCTGCATCGGTTCCGGGAGGGGCGCATGACCCTGGCCGTGGCCCACCGGCTCTCCACCGTGCGCCACAGCGACGAGATCCTGGTGCTGGTGGACGGGGTCGTGGTGGAGCGGGGCACCCACGACCATCTCCTGGCGACCAGCGGGGTCTATGCGGGCCTCTGGGCCGTGCAGAGCGGCGAGGGGGCCCCGGACGCGGCCCTCGCATCGCCCGGTTGACCACGGCCGGGCCGTGTCCCGGGCGGCGCCCGGATTAGCGCGCCGTCCAGCCCAGGTCCATCAGGTGGGCCGCCCCCGTGAAGGACCGGGCCTTGTCCGAGGCCAGGAAGAGGGCGAAGTCCGCCACCTCCTCGGGTTCGATGAGCCGCTTGATGGCGGCGGGCTCGAGCATGATCTTCTGGATCACCTCGTCGGGGCCGATGCCGTGGGTCTTGGCCTGGGCCTCGATCTGCTTCTCCACCAGCGGCGTGCGCACGTAGGCCGGGCAGATGGCGTTGACGGTGATGCCGTGGGCCGCCACCTCCAGGGCCACGGTGCGGGTCAGCCCGATGAGGCCGTGCTTGGCCGAGATGTAGGCGCTCTTGAAGGGGCTCGCCACGACCCCGTGGAGGGACGAGATGTTGACGATGCGCCCCCACCCCTTGGCCTTCATGCCGGGCACCAGGTGCTTGGTGAGCTGAAAGGGGGCGATGAGCATCACCTGGATCATCCTTGCCCACACGTCTTCGGGGAAGTCCTCCACCGGCGACACGGTTTGAAAGCCCGCGTTGTTCACCAGGACGTCCACCGCTCCCCTCACGGCGAGTGCATCGAGCGCGAGGGTTCGTACCGCGTCGATGCTCGAGAGGTCGGCCTGAAGGAAGGTGCCGCCCACGGCCCGTGCCACGGCCGCCCCCTCGGCCTGCACGTCGTGCACGATCACGTGGGCGCCCTCCCGGGCAAACGCCTCGGCGCATGCCCTTCCGATCCCGCTCGCGGCTCCGGTCACCAAGACGGCCTTTCCCTTCATGATTTACCTCCTTCCTCGTTCGAGCCCTGCGATTCGTGTGGATTCGCGTAGCGGCTGAGAGCTCGGGAATACGGCCGTTTCACCCGTAGGGGCGCACAGCGTGCGCCCGCCCTCGGGTCCACCCCGAACCCTCCGGGCGCACGCTGTGCGCCCCTACGCGCCCAGACGCCGGGGTTCGCTCCCCAGCGGGTCCACCCACACGA
>JBFLZB010000211.1 GCA_040756475.1 Thermodesulfobacteriota bacterium | reverse complement strand
GGGGGCGGAGCTCCGCCCCCTGGGCCGGTCTCGGCTACTTCCGGTAGGCCTCCAGGGCGACCTTGACCTCGGCGCCCGCGTCGGCGGCAAACTGATCCACGATGGCGGCTGCGGCCTTCCGCAGGGCCTCCGCAAGGGCCGGGCTCATGTCGGAGATCTGGATCCCGCCGTCGGCCACGGCCTTCAGGGCCGCCTCGTTGTCCCGGGCCGAGGCCTCCCACTGCTTGACCTCGGTCTCGGCGGCCGCCTTCTCCACCGCCGCCTTCTGCTCGGCGGTGAGGCCGTTCCAGTAGTCCAGGTTGATCACGACCATGTTGAGGGGGTAGGCGTAGTGGATCCTCACGAAGTGGGAGAGCACCTCCCAGAGCTTCGCGTCCTGACCCGAGACGGCCGAGGTGAGCACCGAGTCGATCATGCCGGTCTGGAGCGCGGCGTACACCTCGCCCCAGGGCATGCTGATGGGGCTGCCCTGGAGGGACGCCAGGAAGTCCGCGCCGTTCTTGTCGTAGGTGCGGGTCTTGAGGCCCGCGATGTCGCCCGCCGCGGCGACCTCCTTCTTGGTGAAGAGCCCCGAGGGCGGCCACGGCACCACGTAGAGGATCTTCTGGTTCCACTTGGCAGCGGCCGCCTCGTAGGCCGGACGGGCGGCGTCGTAGAACTTTCGGGCTTCCTCGTAGCCCGAAACCAGCATGGGCAGGGAGCTCAGGCCGAAGACCTTCTCGCTGCCCTGCACGACCCCCATGAGGATGTCCGACATGGGCACGGTGCCGTCCTTCACGGTCTTCAGGAGCTCGGGGCCCTTGAACCCCAGGCTGCCCCCGGGATGGACGGTGATGACCACCGAGCCGTTGGTGTACTCCTTCACGCGCTCGGCAAAGTCCGCCGCGCCCTGGGAGTGGAAGTTGGTGGCGGGGTAGATGGCGTTGAGGTCCATCCGCACGGCCTTCTGGGCCAGGGCAGGGGCCGCGAGGGCGGCGGTGAGGGTCAGGGCGAGCAGTGTTCTTCGAAGCATCGAATCTCCTCCTTTCACGAGGGGGACGAAATGGGGCACGAGGCCCCGGAAGGTTCAGGGAGAGGGTTCGAGCACCCGGTCCAGGGGAACCACCTCGGCTCCGGCCGCCTCGAGGGCCTGCCGCAGGCGACGGGCGAGCTCGGGGGCGCCCGGGGTGTCCCCGTGCACGCACAGGGTGTCGGCCCGCAGGGCGACCAGAGAGCCGTCGATGGCGGTGAGCCGCCCCCTGGTGACGAGGTCCACCACCCGGCGCTCCACGGCGTCGGGGTCGTGGATCACGGCCCCGGGTTGCCCCCGGGGCGCCAGCGCGCCGTCGGCGCGGTAGGCCCGGTCGGGAAACGCCTCGGCCGCCACCCGGCAGCCCTTCTCGGCGGCCACCCGGGCAGCCGCGGAACCGGCCAGCACCACCAGGATCAGCCGCGGGTCGAAGGCCAGCACCGCATCGGCCACCTCGGCCGCCACGCGCTCGTCCCGAGCCGCCAGGTTGTAGAGGGCGCCGTGGGGTTTCACGTGCTGGAGCGCCACGCCCTGGACGCGGCAAAAGGCCTCCAGGGCTCCGATCTGGTAGAGGAGGTCGCAGCGCACCTCGCCCGGAGCGGTCTCCAGGTGCCGGCGGCCGAAGCCCACCAGATCCGGGAACCCCGGGTGGGCCCCCACGGCCACCCCCCGCTCCCGGGCGGCCCGCACGGTGCGCTCCATGGCCAGGGGGTCCCCCGCGTGGAAGCCGCAGGCCACATTGGCCGAGGTCACGTAGCGCAGCACCTCCTCGTCATCCCCCAGGCGCCAGGCGCCGAAGCTCTCCCCCAGGTCGCAGTTGATGTCGATCTTCACGGCTGCGCCTCCTGTCACGAGCCTGCGAAACGGCATGCAGCGCCAAGGGGGGCCCCGCTTTCCATCCAAATCGAAATCGAAATCGGCGACTTCGATTTCGTTTTCGACTTCGATACCGATAGCGATCCCGATACCGAGGATGGAAACATCGCCGGAAGGCTCATCCGGCCCCTTCCTTGTACCGCCCCACGGCGTACTCCCGCCACAGGAGCAGCTCCCGGGCCTCCCAGAGGGAGACCGCCGCGAACCGGACCTCGCTGCCGGGCAGGAGCTGGGCCGCCCGGGGGAGGTCCACGCAGGCCACGGTGGCGATCTTGGCGTAGCCGCCGGTGGTGGGGCGGTCGGCCAGGAGCAGGATGGGGCGGCCGTCCCCCGGCACCTGCACCGAGCCCTCGGCGATGCCCTCGGAGACGATGTCGGCGCCCCCGCGGTGGGCCAGCCGGGGCCCGTCCAGGAGGCAGCCCATGCGGTCGGCCCGGGGGGTGACCCGAAAGGTCCCCGCCAGGAACGCCGCCAGGGCCTCCTCCGGAAAGGCCTCCTCCTGGGGCCCCAGCACCACCCGCAGCGGGGCGCCCGCGGCGTAGTCGGGCCGCAGGGTCGGAGGCACCGGGCCTCGCGGCTCGCCGACTTCGAGGCCCACCGGGAGCACGTCTCCCGCCCGCAGGGGGCGGCCCTCCAGCCCCCCGAAACCGCCCCGCAGGTAGGTGGACCGGCTGCCGAGCACCGGGGGTACTGCGATCCCCCCGGCCACCGCCAGGTAGTCTCGGGCGCCGGCCGCCGGGGCATCCAGCCGCAGCACGTCCCCCGCCCGGGCCTTCCGGCACTCCCAGGCCGGCACCGGAGTCCCGTTGAGTCGCACCCCCGTGCCCGGGCCCGCGACGGCGAACCGGGCCGGCGACAGGAACTCGGCCTCCAAGCCCCCCAGGGTCACCTCGATCCCCGCCGCGCCCTCGGGGTTGCCCGCCGCCAGGTTCGCCAGGCGAAGGGCCAGGGAGTCCATGGCGCCGGCCACGGGCACCCCCATGTGCTGCCAGGCCCGGCGGCCCAGATCCTGGACCGTGGCCAGGGGGCCCGCGCTACGCACCCGCAAGGCGGTCGTACTCCTCCCGGGAGATCGGCAGAAACCGGAGACGTGCCCCGGCGGGGACGAGGAACGGCGGCTCGCGGCCGAGGTCGAAGAGGCGAAGGGGCGTGCGGCCGATGAGCTGCCACCCGCCCGGGCTCTCGATGGGGTAGATCCCGGTCTGGCGGTCGGCGATGCCCACGCTGCCCGCCGCCACCCGCTCCCGGGGCGTGGCCCGCCGGGGCGTGTGGAGGCGCGGGTCCAGGCCGCCCAGGTACGGGAAGCCCGGGGTGAACCCCACCAGGTACACGTGGTAGACCGGTGCGGCGTGGAGCTCCGCGACCCGGGCCGGATCGAGGCCGTGGAAGGCGGCCACTTCCTCCAGGTCGGGCCCCAGCACGCCCCCGTAGCACACCGGGATCTCCACCTCGGCCCCACGTGCCGCAGCGAGGTCGGGCAACTGCGCCGCCTCCTCCACCAGGAGGGCCAGCTCCTCGAAGGAGCAGCGCCGGGGATCATACTCCACGAAGAGCGATCGGTACGCCGGGCTCAGGGCCACGATGCCGGGGTGACTCCGGGCGGCCAACGCACGCCCCAGGGCGTGGACCCGCCGGTTCACCGCGAGGTCGATCCCCTCGCCGAGCTCGACGCTCACGGCCGAGTCGCCGCAGGGGCGCAAAACGGGCACTGGAACGTGGGCCATGGGCTCTCTGGACCTCGCGAGGACCACCGGCCGGAGCGCGCCCACCGCGCCCGAAACCAGGACGTGTATGACACAGGACGGCCCGCCCTGTAAACCCCGCCCCTCCCCCCGCCCCTCCCAACGGGAGGGCAGGATTTGGCGCTTGACGCGACCGGAGGGGCTCGCTACGGTTGCTTCCCGCTCGGGCGCGGCACGCGCCCCGTTCCCCGGTACTCCGACGAGGAGAGCCCTCCATGCGCCTGCGCCGCGAGCGCTCCCAGATCGTCGAGTTCGGCTGCCGCCTGCTCTCGGCGGGGCTCACCACGGGCTCGGGGGGAAACCTGAGCCTGCTTCGCCGCGACACGGGACTCATCGCCGTGAGTCCGAGCGGCCTCCCCTACCCCGAGATGACCCCGGGGGACGTGGTGCTGGTGGATCTCGACGGGCGGGTCGAGGAAGGGGCTTGCCGACCCACCTCCGAGCTCGCCTTCCACTTGGCCATCTACCACTCCCGCCCCGAGGTGAACGCCGTCGTCCACACCCATTCCCCCTGGGCGACGACCGTGGCGTGCCTGGGCTGGGAGCTTCCGCCGGTGCACTACCTGGTGGGCTTTGCCGGCAAGAAGGTGCCGCTCGCGCCCTACGCCACCTTTGGCACCCCGGAGCTCGCCCGCAACACCGCCCGGGCCCTGGGGAGCCACCAGGCCGTGCTCCTGGCCAACCACGGACTGGTGGCGGTGGGTTCAGACCTGCCCCAGGCATTTGCCGTGGCCGAAGAGATCGAGCTCGTCGCGCGCATCTACGTGCAGGCGAAAGCCGCCGGGGAGCCGGTGATCCTGCCCGACGAAGAGATGGATCGGGTCGTGGAGAAGTTTCGCGCGTACGGCCAGCGGGGGCAGCGGGGCGGGGCTAGGGCCGGCGCACGCCCGGGGCGAGCAGCAGCAGGAAGGCCCCGTCGGTCAGGAGGAAGAGGTTGAGGGCCATGCTCGCCCCGTGGAGCCGCGAAAACTCCCGCCGAAGTGGGTCGGAGGCCGGCACGGTCTCGAAAGAGGCGATGCGCGCCTTCACCTCCTGGGCGCGGGGATAGTACCCGAACCGGACGAACCCCGCCGATGCCACCGCGAGCACCAGCAGGAACGCGCACACCCAGTGGCGGGCGCGCCAGCCCCTGCGCGAGAGCAGGAAGAAGGCCGCCAGGGCGACGGCGGTCAGGACGAGGGTGTAGGTGAAGTAGGCCGGAAAGTAGAGGCCGACGATCCGCCCCGCCTCGTCCCGTCCCAGGCTTCGGAAGAGAATCGGGGTCACCAGGAAGGTAAAGATCGACATGCCGCCCACCCACAGGGAGAGGGTCAGGCGATAGACGGCGTCGGCAAGAGCGGCCACGGCGGCTCCTCCTCGGGATCGGGTCCCCCGGCGGGCGCAGGGTACCACCAGACGACCCGGGAGACCACGGGGAGCTCCCGCACCGACCCCGCGTGCACCGTCTCGGCCGGCCTCTAGCAGGGTGCTGAAAGCCCCCCTCCGTGGGTTTTTCGGCTACGGGGTTCTCGGGGACGGCCCCTTCGACCCCTCACGAATCACAGCGCTTTCAAGCGCCGTGATTCGGCGCCCCGTCCCTGGGGCGCGCACAGGCTGCTTTTTCAGCAGCCTGCCAGGAAAGGAGGCACCATGCGCGACATCCACCCCGTCTTCACCCAGTTCAAGGCCGAGTTCCCCGAGGTGCACGTCCGGGAGGAGGCCCTGGGCCAGGCGATCCACGAGGGGGGCGGACCCCTGGACCGGAAGACCCGCTGCCTGCTCAAGGTGGCGGTGGCCGGGGCCACCCGGCACGCCCGCGCCCTGGAGACCCACCTGGCCAAGGCCCGGGAAGCGGGGGCGTCGGAGGAGGAACTGCGCCACGCGCTCCTCCTGCTCATCCCCACCTGCGGCTTCCCGACCTTCATGGAGGCCTACCAGGTCTACAAGCGGGAACCGTGACGGAAATCCCCGCCAGCAAGGCTCGGGGAGTCGTGCTGCCGCGGCCCCGGGCCCAACGACCAGAGAACCCCACCGGAAGGAGCCTCGGATGACCGCGACGCCGCTTGCCCGGTCCCAAAGGTATCGTCACGTCATCTTCTGGATCCTGGCCGCCGGGTACGTGCTCGTGTACTTCCACCGCCTGTGCCCTGCCGTGGTGGCGGTGGACATGATGCGCGACCTCCAGGCGGGGGGGACGCTGGCGGGGCTGCTGGCCTCGGCCTACTTCTACCCTTACGCGGCCATGCAGCTCCCGGCGGGGCTGCTGGCCGACTCCTGGGGGCCCCGGCGCACCATTGCGGCCTTCTCGCTGCTGGCCTTCGCCGGCTCGGTGCTCCTGGGGCTCGCCCCGACGGCCGCGGGCGCGATCGCGGGCCGGGTGCTGGTGGGCCTGGGGGTCTCCATGCTCTTCGTGGCCACCATGAAGGTCCTGGCCGAGTGGTTTCGGCCCGACGAGTTCGCCACCATGGCCGGCTTCCTCATGGCCATGGGGGGCGTGGGCTCCCTCACGGCAGCCTCGCCCCTGGCCGCGATGAGCGCGTGGGTGGGGTGGCGCATGTCCTTTGTGTTGGTCGGCGTCCTCACCCTGGGTCTCGCGGCCCTGGTGTGGCTCTTCGTGCGCGACCGGCCGGCCGACATGGGGTTGCCCTCCCCGTTCACCCAGGCTGGACCGGCGCCCGTCGCGATCCCCCTGCGGGAGGGGGTGGCCAAGGTGCTCCGCCACGGCCCCTTCTGGTTCCTCGCGACATGGTTCTTCTTCGAGCTCGCCATCTTCTTTGCCTTCGGCGGCCTGTGGGGCGGACCCTACCTCATGCAGGTGCACGGCCTCTCCAAGGCCCAGGCAGGGGGCATCCTCTCCATGCTGGCGGTGGGCATGATCGTGGGCAGCCCCTTCCTGAGCTGGGCGTCGAACCGCCTCCTCCGGGGCCGCAAGCCGGTCATCGTCCTGTGCAGCGCGGCCACCCTGGGCATTACCGCCGTGCTGGCCTTTCGCACGGCGTCGGTGGCCGTGTGGGCCCTCTACCCCCTGTGCTTGGGATTGGGCATCACGGCCAGCGCGGTGGTCACGATAGGCTTCACCACGGCCAAGGAGCTCTTCCCGGTGCAGATGGCCGGCACGGCTACGGGGCTCGTGAACCTCTTTCCCTTCGCCGGCGGGGCGGTCTTCCAACCCATGCTCGGGGCCATACTCGAAGCCCACGGCCGGGTGGAGGGCGCCTTCACCGTCGCGGGCTACCGCAGCGCCTTCCTGGTGCTCGTGGGCTGCGCAGCCCTGGCCCTGGCGGCGAGCCTGGGGCTCAAGGAAACCCTGCGCCGAGCCTGACGTTCCTCGGCCCCGGCTACCGGCCTTGCGCCGCACGCAGCCCCGATGCACATTTCTCGTGAACGTTCACCCTAGAGAGAAGGAGGCATCCGATGAAAACACGGAATGCAGTACTGGCCGTGTCCGCCCTTCTGGCGCTTGTCCTTGGATTCGCCCCCATCGCCCTGGCCACAGAGGAGTCGGGCGACAAGACGACGATGGAAGAGCTCAAGAAGGAGCTGGGCGACGCGGCCCAGGCCATTCGCAACTTCTCCGCCGAGCAGCGCGACGAGGCCATGCGCAAGGTCAAGCCGGTGCTCGATGACCTGGACGCCCGCATCGAGCGTCTGGACGCCCAGCTGAGGGAAAAGTGGGGGCAAATGGACGAGGGCGCCCGCAAGCGGGGCTCCGACGCCCTGGAGGCCCTGCGTCGCCAGCGAAACACCGTGGCCGAGTGGTACGGAGCGCTCCAGCACTCCACGGCCGACGCCTGGGAGAAGACCAAGAAGGGCTTCGGAGACGCCTTCGAGACCCTCAAGGGCACCTGGGACAAGGCCCGGAAGGAGATCGCCCCGGAGCCGTAACCGCGGCCGCCC
>JBFLZB010000210.1 GCA_040756475.1 Thermodesulfobacteriota bacterium | reverse complement strand
GGAGCTGTTGCAGCGGGTGGCAGAGCAGGTCGGCTTGGAGCCGGGGAGGATCCTGAGGCGCAGCACCACCCGCTTGCCACCCAGGCGGTGGATCCAGGGCTCGTTTGCTCCTTGACGGCTGCCCCCTGAACCCTCTATGAACGGACCGCCCCGCGGTCCGCCGCGCCCTCGACTCCCCTCTCGGGAAGGAGCCCCCATGCCCCGGCGAGACGACATCCACAAGGTCCTCATCATCGGCTCGGGCCCCATCGTGATCGGCCAGGCCTGCGAGTTCGACTACTCGGGCACCCAGGCCTGCAAGGCCCTGCGAAAGCTCGGGTACGAGATCGTGCTGGTCAACTCCAACCCCGCCACCATCATGACCGACCCCGGCATGGCCGACCGCACCTACGTGGAGCCCCTGACCCCCGAGGCCCTGGAGGAGATCATCGCAGCGGAGCGCCCCGATGCCCTGCTGCCGAACCTGGGGGGGCAGACGGGCCTGAACCTCTCCTCCGAGCTCGCCCGCCGGGGGGTGCTCGACCGCTGGGGCGTGCGGGTCATCGGCGTGAACCTCGACGCCATCCGGCGCGGCGAGGATCGGGAGGTCTTCAAGCAGACCATGGCGCGCCTGGGGGTGGAGACCGCCCGCAGCGCCATCGCCACCACCCTGGAGGAAGCCTGGCAGGTGCTCGATGAGATCGGCCTTCCGGTGGTCATCCGCCCCGCCTATACCATGGGGGGCACCGGCGGCGGATTCGCCTACAACCGCGACGAGTTCGAGACCATCGCGAGCCGGGGCCTCGCCGCTAGCCCCGTGCGCCAGATCCTGGTGGAGGAGTCGGTGCTCGGGTGGGAGGAGCTCGAGCTCGAGGTGGTGCGCGATGCCAAGGGCCAGAAGATCACCGTGTGCTTCATCGAGAACGTGGACGCCATGGGGGTGCACACGGGCGACTCGTTCTGCACCGCCCCCATGCTCACCATCGCCCCGGAGCTCCAGGAGCGCCTCCAGCGCTACTCCTACGACATCGTGGACGCCATCGAGGTGATCGGCGGCACCAACGTGCAGTTCGCCCACGACCCCAAGACCGGGCGGGTCGTGGTGATCGAGATCAACCCGCGCACGTCGCGCTCCTCGGCCCTGGCGTCGAAGGCCACGGGCTTTCCCATCGCGCTCGTCTCGGCCATGCTCGCCGCCGGCCTCACCCTGGACGAGATCCCCTACTGGCGAGACGGCACGCTGAACAAGTACACCCCCTCGGGGGACTACGTGGTGGTGAAGTTTGCCCGGTGGGCCTTCGAGAAGTTCAAGGGGGTGCAGGACAAGCTCGGCACCCAGATGCGGGCCGTGGGGGAGGCCATGAGCATCGGGAGGACCTACAAGGAGGCCTTCCAGAAAGCCATCCGCTCCCTCGAGAACGGCCGCTACGGGCTGGGTTTCGCCAAGGACTTCCACTGGAAGTCCCTCGACGAGCTCCTGGCCCAGCTCGCCGAGCCCTCCAGCGAGCGCCAGTTCCTCCTCTACGAGGCGCTGCGCAAGGGCGCCGACATCGGGCTCCTCCACGAGCGCACCCACATCAAGCCCTGGTTCCTCCAGCAGATGAAGGAGCTCGTGGAGCTCGAGGAGGAGCTGCGCGCCTTTGCCGGGGGGCTGCCCCCGGACGAGCTCCTCCTCCGGGCCAAGAAGGACGGCTTTGCCGACCGCTACTTGGCCCGGCTCCTGGGGGTGGCCGAGGCCGAGGTCCGGGCCCGGCGGGCGGCCCTGGGGGCCGTGGAAGGGTGGGAGCCCGTGCCCGTGAGCGGGGTGGAGGACGCAGCCTACTACTACTCCACCTACAACGCTCCCGACCGCTCGCCGGTGGGCGGTGGCCGCAAGGTGCTGGTGCTGGGGGGCGGGCCCAACCGCATCGGCCAGGGCATCGAGTTCGACTACTGCTGCGTCCACGCGGCCTTTGCGCTGCGCGACCTGGGGTACGGGTCGATCATGGTCAACTGCAACCCCGAGACGGTCTCCACCGACTACGACACCTCCGACAAGCTCTACTTCGAGCCCCTCACGGTGGAGGACGTGCTCGCCATCTGCGAGAAGGAAAAGCCCCTGGGGGTGATCGTCCAGTTCGGGGGCCAGACGCCGCTCAATCTCGCGGCCGAGCTCGCGGCAGCGGGGGTGCCGATCCTGGGCACCACCCCCGAGACCATCGACACCGCCGAAGACCGGGAGCGGTTCCAGGCCCTCATGGAGCGCCTGGGCATCCCCCAGCCCCGGTCGGGCATGGCCCGGGACCTGGGGGAGGCGCTCGCCGTGGCCCGGGCCATCGGTTACCCCCTCATCGTGCGCCCCTCCTACGTCCTGGGGGGGCGGGCCATGGAGGTGGTGCTCGACGAGGAGATGTTGCGCGAGTACATGGCCAAGGCCGTGGAGGTCTCCCCCGAGCGGCCCATCCTCATCGACCAGTTCCTCCAGAACGCCATCGAGGCCGAGGCCGACGCCATCGCCGACGGCACCGACGCCTTCGTCCCGGCGGTGATGGAGCACATCGAGCTCGCCGGTGTCCACTCGGGGGACTCGGCCTGCGTCATCCCTCCGGTCTCCATCCCCGCCAAGCACCTGGACACCATCGAGGAGTACACCAGGCGCATCGCGGTGGAGATGAAGGTGGTGGGGCTCATGAACATCCAGTACGCCATCATGGACGACGCGGTGTACATCCTGGAGGCCAACCCACGGGCCAGCCGCACCGTGCCGCTGGTGAGCAAGGTCTGCGACATCCCCATGGCCCGGCTCGCGACCCAGGTGATGCTGGGCGCCCGGCTGGCCGACCTGGGGCTGCGCCGCCGGCCGGTGCCCCACTTCGGCGTCAAGGAAGCGGTCTTCCCCTTCGGCATGTTTCCCGAGGTCGACCCCCTCCTGGGGCCCGAGATGCGCTCCACCGGGGAGGTGCTCGGCCTGGCCGAGAGCTTCGGCGTGGCCTACTTCAAGGCCCAGGACGCGGCCGGCGGGCGCCTGCCCCTGGAGGGCACGGTCCTCATCACCGTCGCCCCCCGGGACCGAGCGGGGGTGCTGGCGGCGGCCCGGGAGTTCGCGGAGCTCGGGTTCGCCATCCGGGCCACCGAGGGCACCGCCCGCTTCCTGGCGGAGCACGGCATCGCTTCGACCCCGATCCTCAAGCTCCTGGAGGGGCGCCCCAACATCGCCGACGCCGTGAAGAACGGCGAGATCCAGCTCGTGATCAACACCCCCGGCGGCAAAGAGAGCGTGGCCGACGACTCCTACATCCGCAAGGCCGCCATCCGGCACAAGGTGCCCTACATCACCACCACCGCCGCCGCGCTCGCCGCCGCCCGCGGCATCGCCGGCGCCCGCCGGGGCCTGGGCCGGGTCAAGAGCCTGCAGGACTACCACGCGGATCTGGCGTAGACCCTGGAAACGGCGGCGCGAGAAGACGGCCGCCGGAGAAGAACCCGGCGCAAGCCCCGTCCTGGGGAGCGACGCACAGCTCCAACCATAGGGCGGGGCTCGCCCCGCCGAGTGCCGAACCCTTCGACGTCCTGCCGCACGCGCCAGCCCACCCCCGTTGACCCCGCTCCCGCCGGCGTCGCACAAAAGCACCCGACTTTGAGACCCAATCGTGTACACTGGGCGGGACACGAAAGCGAAAGGAGGTTGTCGCTGCCCAGGAGGAGCGGGTTGTCGAGTATGTGAAGGAACACGGCGACATCGATAACGAGCGGTGTCGGGGGCTGCTCGGGACTTCGCGTCGGCAAGCCACGTACCTTCTCCAGAAGATGGAACGGCAGGGCCTGCTCCGTCGCGAGGGCGAGCGGCGGTGGGTTCGGTATCGGCTCCCGTGAGGCCTATGAACACGTATGGACGCAGCATGGTTCATAGGGCGGCGATAGCAGTCTTCGGCCCACCGCGATCCGCGGTCCCTAGCGCGACGACCGCCGCTCGTCACTCGTCCTTCCGCGTCGTCTTCCACAACCACACCCTCATGATTGCGAATAGATCGCGAATAGACCCGCTCGACCGGGCCGCGCTTCTCCCCTGGCGAGACGGCCTCTGGGACGGGGGGCGGAGGACTCCATGCACGCTGAAGCCGTTGTTCTGACCCCGGCGAGCGCCGACTACCCGTCCGCTCTGCGCGGCGCCGGCGAAGCCGAATTCCCTGAGCTTTGGATTCTCGGCGAATCGACGCTGCTTGGCCACGACCTCCTCGGCCTCTTCTGCTCCACCCGCTGCCCCGGCGACGTGGTCCTCCGGGCCTACGAGGCGGCACGGGCCCTGCGGGACGCCGGCATCCCGGTGATCGGCGGCTTCCACACGCCCATGGAGCAGGAGTGCCTGGAGCTCCTCCTGCGCGGCACCCAGCCCGTGGTGTGGTGCCCGGCCCGGGGCCTGCCGCAGCCCCGCCGCCTGCCCCAGCCGAAGCGCGACGCCCTGGCAGAGGGACGCCTCCTCATCCTCTCGCCGTTTGCCGCCAAGGCCCGGCGGATGACCTCCGAGTTGGCCGAGCGGCGGAACGAGCTCGTCGCGGAGATGGCCGAGCGCCTCCTCTTCCTGCACGCCCCGCCGGGGACCAAGACAGACGCCCTGCGCCAGCGCGCCGTGGCCAGGGGCAAGCCCGTGTTTTCGGTGGCGGAGCTGGCAGCATTGCTGCCGTAGAGTAGGCGGTCACCTGGGAACGGCCGGTGCAAGTGGCGTAGCAGCCCGTGCCGGCTCGCGCGAAGGCCGAGTCACGTCCTCGTAGGACTGCCGGGCGCACCTGGGGTAGGATCTCGCCCTTGCCAACCACTCGAAGAGGAGACCTGCCATGGAACCCATTCGCATCATGCCGTGCCTCGACATGAAGGAGGGCCGGGTCGTCAAGGGGGTCCACTTCGTGGACATCAAGGATGCCGGCGACCCGGTGGAGAACGCGCGTTATTACCAGAGCGAGGGGGCCGACGAGCTCGCCATGCTCGACATCGCAGCCACCCTGGAGAACCGAAAGACCCGCCTCCAGTGGGTGGAGGCGGTAGCCAAGGAGATCGCGATCCCGCTCACGGTGGGCGGGGGCATCGGGAGCCTGGAGGACGTGGAGGCGGTGCTCGGGGCCGGGGCCCAGAAGGTGTCGATGAACAGCGCGGCGGTAAAGGACCCCGACCTGGTGGCCCGGGCGGCGGAGAGGTTCGGGGCAGGGCGCATCACCGTGGCCATCGACGGGCGGCGAAACCCGGCCATGCCCTCGGGCTTCGAGCTCGTGGTGGCGGGGGGGACCAGGCCCGTGGGGATCGACTGCGTGGCGTGGGCCCGCCGGTGCGAGGAGCTGGGGGCCGGGGTCCTCCTGCCCACCAGCATGGACGGGGACGGCACCAAGGCCGGCTACGACATCCCCTTTACCCGGGCCGTCGCCGAGGCCGTGAAGCTTCCCATCGTGGCCTCCGGGGGCGCCGGAACCCTGGAGCACTTCTGCGAGGCGGCCGCCCAGGGCAAGGCCGCCGTGCTGCTCGCCGCCTCGGTCTTCCACTTCCGGCTCCTGCGCATCGGTCAGGTCAAGGCCTACCTGCGCGGCCGGGGCCTCGCGGTCGCGGGAGGGTGAGCGCCTGACCGCGGACGCCGTCTTCCGAGAGGATGGGGAGGTGAGGGGTGCCGGTTGCCGTGCCCCGGCGGGCCGGCGCCTGCTGCGGGGGTTGGTGTGCGCAGCGGCCCTGTGCCTTGCCGCCGTTCCGGCCGGGGCCACCGTCGAGGAGCAGGGGGCGGAGCGAGGGGAGGAGCAGAAGGAGGGCGTCGAGGCGCCCGGTGCAGAGGACGGGGCCGTGGACCGGGCCCAAGACTATGTGGCCGACGCCGTCGAAGCGCTGGCACGCTACTTCGACGGCTTCTTCGGGGGAGAGCTGGCCTACGAGGAGGCCACGGGGAGCTACCTCCAGGTGGGGGGTGAGGCCCTGTGGGAGGACGAGGGCACCTGGGACTTCGACGACCGGATCTTCCTGCGACTCGTTCTCCCTCATACCCAGAAGCGCTTCCGCCTCGTGCTCGAGAGCCAGCGTGACGCCCTGGCGGAGGAACCCAGGCCCCCCGAGGAGCAGCCTGCCTCCCTGACCCCGTCGGAGACTCGGCGAACGCTACTGGGCCTGGAGGGGCTGCTCCAGGAGACGCGGCGCTGGCGGGTCTCCCTGACGGGGGGCGTGAAGTTCCCCTACCCGCCCGACCCCTTCACCCGTGTGCGTGGCCGGTGGCAGACGCCCCTGGGCTCCTGGAACTTCCGGTTCGCCCAGAGCTTCTTCTGGTTTCTCTCCGACGGGTTCGGCGAGGCAACCTCCGTGGACTTCGAGCGGCAACTCGCGGAGCCCCTGCTCCTGCGCCTCTCCTCCCGGGCCACCTACCTCTGGGACGACAACAATTTCGACCTGCTCCAGGCGCTGGCCGTGTACCACCGGCTGAGTTCCCGCGACGCCCTGACCTACCGCTACGCGCTCCAGGGCGAGACCCATCCCGCCATGCGCATCACAAACCATGTGGTGAGCGTGAAATACCGGAGGATGCTCTATCGGGACTGGCTCTTCTTCGAGGTGGAACCGGGTCTTCGGTACACCCGGGAGGACGACTTCGAGAGGATCGCCTTCGTGGCCTTCCGGCTGGATGCCCTCGCCCGGGGGGACTGAGCCCTGCCGACGAGTTGCCGGGCCAACTCACCCGATCCCTCCGGAACGCAAACGCAACCCTACAGCCGAACCCCCAGCGCGCCCAGCTCCCGCTCCACGATCTCAGCCCAGCCCCGGTTGGCGGCCGGGTTTGCCGGGCTGGGATGGGTGATCCGGCCCACCGCCACGCCCGTCCGCGCGAGCGCCGCCCGTGCCCGGTCCTCGGCGAACTTGCCCACCCCCACCACGAGCCGGGGCCGCAGGTAGTCTACCGCGGCCCGCAGCGCGTGATCGCAGGCGGCGTAGAGGGGCCCGGCTTCCGCCGTGGGGAGCTTGTCGGGGGTGCGGTTGCGGCCGCCCTGCTCCAGGAAGAGCAGGGGGCAGTAATTGGCCACGAAGAACCGGCGGAAGAACGCCTCGGGCGCCCCGAAGCGCTCTCGGGCCCAGCCCCACAGCCGGCGGCCGCTCACCTCGCTGCGCCGGCAGGCGAACCCCTCCACGGGCCGGGCCGGGTGCTCTCGCTCGGGACGGGCCACGGGGGCGTCGATGCCGAGCCATCCCCCCACCGCCGCGACTTCGCCGAACGGCACCCCGGTCTGGGCCATGCCGAAGGGGCCTGGGTTCATTCCTAGGAAGAGCACCTCCTTGGGTGGGCGCCCGTAGCGGTCCCAGTAGAGATCGTAAGGCCTTCGGGCGTACACGAGGGGGTTGTACACGAACGCCACGGGCGGGCCGAAGCGCAGCTCCCTGAGGTCGGCCACGAGGACGTCGGCGGTTTGGGCGGGGCTCACGGAGGTCTCCTTTCCTCGGACCCGCGGCGCAAGCCGGCCGCGCTTTTTCGGGGGGAGGGCGAGGGTACGGCAACCGGGTCTACGGCGTCTACCCCGGGGACTCCCATTCGGCTCTGTTCCGATCCGTGTGGGTTCGCGCAGCGGCAGAGAGCTTGGGAATACGGCCGTTTC
>JBFLZB010000209.1 GCA_040756475.1 Thermodesulfobacteriota bacterium | reverse complement strand
TTCGGGGTGGGCCCGAGGGCGGGCGCACGCTGTGCGCCCCTACGGGTGAAACGGCCGTATTCGCGAGCTCTCAGCCGCTATGCGAACCCACACAGATCGGAACAGAGCCAGAAAAAACCGGGGGAGGACGCTGCCTCCCCCGGGACGAAAGGCCGCTCTTGCGGGGGCTACAGGCGCGCCAGGGCCCGGCGCAGGGAGTCGAGGAAGAGGTCGTTGACCTCGGGGTGGAAGCCCAGGCCCTTGTAGAGGGTCTGGCCCTGGTGCTCCACGGTGGTGGCTTCGGCGGTCTTGCCCGCGGCCTCCACCACCTTCTTCCAACTCTCCCCCTCGCCCATGACGTCGCGCATGAGGTGCTCGCCCCCCACGTACATGAAGGGCAGAAAGCGCACCCGGGAGCCCGGGCAGGCGGCGGCAGAGCCGAGGGCGTCCTCCGCGGCGAAGATGCCCTCCACGACGCCGAGGAAGGCGTTGGGGTGGGCGCGGGGCAGGTGCCGCTCGAGCCCCAAGTAGGCGATGTTCGCCGGCGAGGCGGTGAGCGGGGTGCCGTGGGAGACGAGCACGTTGCACCCCTCCTCGGGGGGGAGGAAGTCCCGGGCAACGGCCTCGACCACGTGGCGCACGTTCTCCCAGCGGTGGAGAAGGGTGTCTCCGATCTCCACCCGCAGCCCCGGGAAGCGCGACGCGATGGACACTACCTCGTCGTACTCCTGCCCCGGGAAGATGTGCAGCGGCTGCACCGCGGCTTTGGTGTAGCCGGCGGCTTCCAGGTCCGCGAGGGCCTGCTGCAGGCTCGGGAGGAAGTCCGTTCGCTCCTCGGTCCGGCGCCGCTCGTTCACCCGCTCGCGGATGACCTCGGAGGTGAAGGCCCAGCGGATCTCGAGCTCGGGGAGGGCTTCCCGGAGGCGGGCCTCGAAGACGCCGTAGGTGGCCTCAGCGGCGGTGCTGGTGCCGAAAGCGGCGATGACGACGGCGGGCCGGTCTTGCAGGGTGCGGGTGAGGAGCTGGGAGCCTTGGGCCCGTGCAGAAAGCGGGGCGGAGAATACTGCCAGGGCCAGGGCGAGAAGCGCGGCGAGGGCTCTCATGGGCGGCCCTGGAGGCGCAGCCGGGCCGCGCCGAGCTCGAGGCGCCCGGCTGCGTAGCGGGCACTGGCGGCGTCGATGCGGCCCGCACCCCGCACCGCGAGCCGAAGTTGCGCCTCCTGGGGCGAGTCGTAGCCGGGCAGGGGTGCCGCCACCTCGGTCCACTCGGGGTCGAGGCCCGCCTCGGCCAGGGCGCCTTCCTCGTCCCAGTGGGCGGGAAGGGCGCGGGCGTCGGCCAGGTACAGGACGGTTGCGTGCTGCATGGGACGTCTCCTCTCGCAGTGCAGCCGCTTCCGGGGCGCGGGGGGAAGGTCGAAGCGCGCAAAAAAGCCCGCACATAGGTGCGGGCTTCCCGTGTTCGAAGCGCCTCGAGGTCCCACCCTCCCTTGGGCCCGGGGAGGCTGCGGTGGGGTGTCCGGCCCGGCAGGTCTTCTGGCTCGCGAATCGTCCTCGGGGTCGCCTTCCCGGCCTCGCGGCCAGTGGCACCGTGACCCCTCGTCCTCGCTCACAGCGGCGGGTCCGCGGGGGCCTTGCACCCCACTTCCCTTTTCAGCCCTCGCGGGCACCGGCGGACGGAAACTATTGAGTTGTGATTGGTACGTATGCCAGAGGGCGCCGGGCGGTGTCAAGCGCGGGCGTGAGCCGCGATCCACCGCCTGGGTGGTAAGCGGGGTCCGGGAGCCCCTGCGCTTCGCCCCGCAATCCGCGGCAATTGGAGGAGGGGTCCCTCGCGGAACCGGTGTGCCCGGCCTCACCGGTTTCCATGGACTGGGGCGGATCAGTCGATGCGGTACGGGACTACGCTCCGGGGCTCCCGAACCCCGCCCCTAGATTAGGTGGTGGGTTCTGGTGAGACGTGACGGGTGACGGGTGACGGGGGTGGCGGGGTTTCCTGACGGGGCCGTCCTTGGGGTCCTTGCGGTCCCTTGGGTCCCTTCCCGTCCGAGTGGCCGCGGTCTCCCCCGGGGTCTCACAGTCTTCGTTCGTCCCCGAACACCACCCCCACGCTGCGCGCCACGGCGACGCGCTCGCCTTCCGGGTCTACGGTCTTGAGGCGGGCTACGGCGTCGGCCAGGGGCACCCGCACGATGCGGTCCCCCTGGAGGGCGGGCATGGTTCCCCAGGCGCCGTCCACCGCGGCCCGGAGGGCGGCCACCCCGAAGCGGGTCCCCAGGATGCGGTCCAGGGGGGTGGGGGAGCCGCCCCGCTGGAGGTGCCCCAGCACCACGTAGCGCACCTCGAAGGGCAGGAGGTTCTCGAGCTCCCCCGCCACCACCGAGCCGATGCCACCCAGGCGCACGGGCTCGTGGCTTCCCTCCACGAGCTTTCGGACCACCGAGCCGCCCCCGGGGCTGGGGGTGCCTTCGGCGACCACCACCAGGGAGGAGCGCCGCCCGCGGCGAGTGCGGCGCAGGATGCTCTCCCGCAGGCTCTCGTAGTGGAAGGGGATCTCGGGGATGAGGATGACGTCTCCGCCCCCGGCGATCCCCGCCTCCAGGGCGATCCAGCCGGCGTTTCGGCCCATGACTTCGAGCACCAGGATCCGGTGATGGGACGCGGCGGTGGTGTGCAGTCGGTCGAGGGCTTCGGTGGCGATGGCGCGGGCGGAGTCGAACCCGAAGGTTACGTCGGTCTCCGAGAGGTCGTTGTCGATCGTCTTCGGAACGCCGATGACCGGCACCCCCTTGCGGGCGAAGCGGTCGGCGATGGAGAGGGTGCCGTCGCCCCCCAGGGTGATGAGGGCATCGACCCCGTGGCGCTCCAGGGTCTCGGCGGCGCGGTCCGAGTGGTCCTCGTGGCGGACGCCGTCGGGTCCGTGGATCGGGACGCGGAAGGGGTTGTCCCGGTTGGAGGCCCCCAGAATGGTGCCCCCCTGGGTGAGGATGTTGGAGACGTCGTCGAAGCTGAGCTCGCAGCGGCGGTCCTCCAGCAGGCCTGCAAACCCGTCGAGGAAGCCCGTGACGCGAAGGCCGTGATCCAGGATGGCGGACTTCACCACCGCCCGGATGACGGCGTTCAAGCCGGGGCAGTCGCCCCCGCCCGTGAGGATGCCGACGTGGCGCACCAATGGCATGGAGGGGTCACTCCTCAAGGACATCCGGGGGTTTTCCCGGTCCCGGACGCAGTGGCGCCGGCCGCGGGCCGGGGTTGCCCTTCCCTGTGCCCCTCAGGCTTCTCGCCAGAAGAGGCACCGGAAGGAGTCGGCGTCGGGTCTTCCCTGCGTCACCCGCAGGGCCCACAGGTGGCTCGGATCCGCCTGGGCCAGCTCCCGCGACCAGGTGGCCGCCAGAAGGCGAAGGGGGCGGGTCATGGGGCAGGGGGCCACGATCCATACCAGGATCCGCTCTGCGGCACGGTGGTAGAGCATGCCCTTGACGCCGGGGTAGGCGGTCACGCGGCACGCGAGCCCCCACAGGAGGTCTCCCAGGGCGGTCTCCGCGGGCTCCACCACCAAGGGCAGCACGCGAACCTCCCCGCTCCCGCTGCGGCAGGGGGGGGGAACCTCCAGGGCCTGTGCGCCCCGCCGCTTCAGGGCCGTGCGCTGGCGGCGCCGGCGATAGGTCTCCCACGACGGTCGGTATCCCATGGGAGGCAGGGTACCCCCATGGGAGGGAAGCACAAGCGGGAAGGAGGCCTCTGCTTGACGGAAGAGGATCGGCCCGGTAGAAGCAGGAAGCCTGCAACTCCCGGCGACTCCTCCGTTCCTCTGACGAAGAGAAGGGGCGAGGGGCCCCCCGGGGAATGCCACTTTTACTTCGCAAGCTGCGGTGCAACGAGGTGGGCATATGGGCGTCGAGGCAGCCCTGGCTAGGTTTCGAGAGTGGTTTCGGGCGGACGGCGCACCGCAGGCCGCGGTGCACGCCTTCGAGCAGATGTATCGCGCGTACCGGGGTGGGGTCACGGGCAAGGTGGCGTGGGCCCAGATCGAAGCCGTGGGGGTCGAAACCCTGGTGGGGGCGGACGCCTACGAGGCGAGCCTTTGCCGGGAGGCGGGGGAGGCCTGCCTGGATCGGCTGGTGTGGATCGTGCTCAACGGGGGCCTGGGGACCTCGATGCGCATGGACCGGGCCAAGAGCCTGGTGCCGGTGAAGGGGGCCTACACCTTCCTCGACCTCATCGCCCGCTACGTGCTTCGCCGGCGGCAGGGCGCAGGCGCGCCCTTTCCGGTGCTCTTCATGCACTCCTTCCACACCCGGGAGGAATCCCTGGCGGCCCTGGCCCCTTACGGCCTGGCGCTGGGCGCCGGCCGCGGCGAGGGACTGCCCCTGGACTTCGTGCAGCACCGCTTTCCCCGGATCCGAGAGGCGGACGGCCTGCCCCTGGGCGACCCGAAGGACCCGGAGGCGTGGGCCCCCCCGGGCCACGGCAACCTCTACCTGGCCCTGCACGCGGGTGGGCTCCTGGAGCGCCTCCTGGAGCGGGGCATCCGGTGGGCGTTCGTGTCCAACGCGGACAACCTGGGGGCGGCGCCCCACGCCGGCATCCTGGGCCACCTCGCCCGGAATGGGGCGGCGTTTGCCCTGGAGGTCACCCCGCGGACGCAGGCCGACGTGAAGGGCGGCACCCTGGTACGCCGGGGCGGTCGGCTGGAGCTGTTGGAGCTCGCCCAGGTGCCGGAGGAGCACGGGGCGCACTTCCAGGATCCGGAGCGCTTCCCGGTGTTTAACACCAACAACGTGTGGGTGAACCTGGAGGCGCTGCGCGACCTGCTGCGGCAGGGCGGGCCCGCGCTGCCCCTGATCGTGAACCGCAAGACGGTGGGTGGGGTCGGGGTGGCCCAGTTGGAGACCGCGATGGGGGCCGCGGTTGGGAGCTTCGGGGCTGCGGCGGGCGTGCTGGTGTCGCGCGGCCGCTTTGCGCCGGTGAAGACCACCGACGACCTCCTGGTGCGGCGCAGCGACGTGTACCGGGAGGGTTCGGCCTCCCCCCTGGAGCCCGACCCGCGCCGGGACCCCGCCCTGGGGCCTCCGCTCGTGCGCCTGGACCCTCGCTACTACGGCTCGGTGGCCGACCTGGATGTGCGCATCCCCCAGCCCCTGGGGCTCCTGTCCGCCCGCTCCCTCGAGGTGAGCGGCGACGTGGGGTTCGGGCAGGGGGTGTCGGTGGTGGGCGACGTACGCCTGGAAGGGCCCCGGCAGATCCCCGACCACACCGTGCTACGCGGCTGACGCCGCCTCCCGAGGCGAACCCACCACCCCGATCAGGGCCTCCACGACTCTCGGGTCGAAGAGGGTGTCGCGATGGTCGTCCAGGTAGGCGGCCGCCTGGTTCGGGGGTATCGCCGGCCGGTAGGGCCGGGTCGAGGTCAGGGCCTGGTACACCTCGGCCACGGCGAGGATCTTGGCCGAGAGGGGGATTTCCTCGCCGGCCTTGTGCAGATAGCCGGTTCCGTCCACCCGCTCGTGGTGATACAGAATCGCGTCCCGGTCGATGCCCTGGACGGGCAGCCCCTCCAGGAACTTCCAGCTCAGAAGGGGGTGGCGCTGGGTGAGTGCCCGCTCCCGCGGGCTCAGGGAACGGGCCTCGGCGAGCACGCCGGTGCGGTAGCTCACCTTGCCCAGGTCGTGGAGCCGGCCGCTCACCCAGAGCCGCTCCGCCTCCGGCGCACCGAGCCCCAGCCGCAGGGCGGTGGCCCGAGCCAGGTCCGCCACGTGTGCCGAGTGGCCCTCCATCCCCGGGATCTGGCTCTCCATCAGGTCCACCAGCGAGAAGAGGCTTTGCCGCAGGAACTCCTCTCGCACCCCACCGAAGGACCGGGCAGCCTCCAGGTATCCCGACAGGAACTCGGCCACGGGCGCAAAGCGGTCCACGTCGGCCTGGGTAAAGGGGGCTCCGTCGAAGCGATTGCTGAAGTGGATCACGCCCAGAAGCTCGCCCTCCCGCAGCAGGGGGTAGGAGAAGAAGGAATCTCCCCGATAGCTGGCCCCCTCGTTCCAGGGCAGGTCCTGGGCCTCGGTTCGCGACTGCACCAGGAGCGGGCGGCGGTGCTGGGCCACCCAGGCCGAGATCGTGCGCCGGCTCAGGGGAACGCGGCTGGTGCGCACCACCTCGTCCTGCCCGTTGAATCCCACCGCGAGTTGGATCACCAGGTCGTCGCCCTCCCGAACCATCACCGAGACCCGGTCCGCCGGCACGGCGTCCAGGGCCAGGCGGGTGAAGAGCCGCAGGAGGGCGGGCACCTCCAGGGTGGCCTCCCGCAGCAGGCCGGTGCGGCCCGGATCGAGGATTTCCTCGGAGCGGGTCTCGGGGGGGGGGGAGGGGAACTGGAAGTAGTGGCGGCCCGGGAGGGACTTGGCCCTCTCGAGTCCGTGGAGGGCCGCCTCCAGGGTCGCCTCCGCCGTGACGGCGTCGTCGGGATAGGCGACGCCACACAGGTGGAAGGTCACCCCCCTGTCGGGTGCCTCGGTGCCGGCGTCCGCCGCTTCTTCCAGTCCCTCGAAGATGCGTTGGGCGACGACCCCGAGGCTTGCCTTGGGCGTGCGGGGCAGGATGGCGGCGAACACCTCGTCCTGGTAGCGGGCCAGGGTGTCGCTCTTTCGGCAGACCCTCCCGAGGGTCCTGGCCGCCTCTTCGAGGAGCGCCTGCGCTGCGGCGTGGCCCTCCCGGGTGCGAAACGCCTCCCAGCCGCCGATCTGGAGCAGGAGCAGGGATACGGCCTCGGTATTGCGGCGTGCCCGGTCCACCTCGCGCTCCAGTTGCTGTTCCAGGTAGCGGCGGTTGAAGAGCCCCGTGGGCCGGTCCAGGTAGGCGATCTCCCGCCGCTTGCCGCTCTCCCCCAGGCTGTCGAAGACGCCCTCGAAGGCCAGCGCGAAGACCCCGGCCAGATGGGCGTCTTCGGTGCGGAACGGGGGCTGGCCCTCCCGGACCAGCTGGAGCACGCCGTGCACCCGGTCGGCGGCATAGACGGGGATGGAGAGCAGGCTGGTGCAGCGCCCTTCGGCCATGGCGACGACGAGCGCGGGAGGCAAGGGCTGCTCCGGTCCCAGGAGAAAGGGGCGTCCCCACTCCCGGGGCTCCTCGGGGAGGAACCGGTCCCAGTGGGCCGAAAGCGGGAGCTCGGGGCCGAACCCCCGGCTCTCCACCGGCTCCAGGGGCGCAACGGGGTCGTCGTGCCACAGGAGCAGGGCCCGATCGAACGAGACGAGGTCGCCGCCCAGGTCGAGGAACAGCCGGAAGGCACTTGCCACATCCCCGACGGCTCGGCCGAGCAGCTGCACCTGGAACAAGAGGCTCATCTTGTCCGCGCAGGAACGGGCGAGTTCGGGGGTCACCTGGGCCGGGAGCTTGAGAAATGCGGTTTCGGGCAGGGGCGCGCGCATGGGCATGGGAAGGCCTCGAGAAGGGGGGCTGCCTGAAGCTGAGCAAAGAACATGCCAGACCTGGGCCGCGGGAGCGCTTCCCGTCGAATGCTGGAAAGTAGGCGATTCTCCACCGGTGACCGGGAGGGCCGTATCCCTTTCGGGGTCAAGGTGGGAAAATATTTTCCATCTTGCGGCAGGGTTTGAGCCTGGAGGAAGGCACGCGGGCGTTTGCCCGGGTCCTGGGGCAGGGCGGGTAGCCGCAAGGATTTTTCGTCGGCTGGTGAGACGGCAAACGGGGCGCCCTAGGGGCGCCCCGGTTGCCCTCCCGGGAGGTGGCGGGCG
>JBFLZB010000208.1 GCA_040756475.1 Thermodesulfobacteriota bacterium | reverse complement strand
AAGAAGGGCACCTCGGGTCCCGGTGGATAGCCACTTCGCGCCACGCGAGCCCCAGGCCGTCGAAGAGGATCAGTCGTCCCGCGGCGGGCTCCCCGATGCCCAGAAGGAGCTTCAAGACCTCCAGGGCCTGGAGGCTCCCCAGGACCCCCGCCACGGGGCCGAGGATGCCCGCCTGGGCGCAGGTGGGCACCGAGCCGGGCGGCGGCGCCTCGCGAAAGAAGCACCGGTAGCAGGGCCCCCGGCCGGGAAGCACCGTGAGGAGCTGGCCCTGGAAGCCCAGGATGCCGGCGAAGACGTGGGGCACTCCCGCCGCGGCGCAGGCGTCGTTCACCAGGAACTTGGAGGCGAAGGTGTCGGAGCCGTCCACGACGGCCTCGTACCCGGCCAGGATCGCCAGGGCGTTGGCCGCCCGCAGGCGCACCGGGTGCTCCTCCACCCGGATCTCGGGGTTCAGGACCCGCAGCCGCTCGGCCGCCGCGGCGGCCTTGGGCCGGCCCAGATCCTTCGTGGCATGGATCACCTGGCGCTGGAGGTTGGTGAGATCCACCCGGTCGTCGTCGCAGATCCCCAGGGTCCCCACCCCCGCGGCCGCGAGGTACAGGGCCGCCGGCGCCCCCACCCCCCCCGCGCCCACCACCAGGACCCGGGCGCGCTTCAGGCGCTCCTGCCCCGCACCGCCCACCTCCGGGAGGATGATCTGGCGCGAGTAGCGCAGGATTTCGTGCTCGGTCAGGGGAGTGCTGGTCATGGGCTCTTGGGAGATCTCTGGGTTTCACCACGAAGACTGTCGTTGGTTAGTTGTTCGTCGGGTTACGCTCTTCGGGCTAACCCGAGGCGAACCCGACCTACGGCTTCTTTCGGAAGCTCGCCTCGAAGTGCTCGCCGGACCGCTCCAGGGAGACGAGCTCGTGGCCCTCGTCGCGCAGGGTGCGGGGAATCGAGGCCACGGGCTCCCCCGCGGCCATCTTGATCCGGAGCACCCCGCCCGGTGCGACCTTGTCCAGGGCCATGCGCACCCGCACCAGGGTCATGGGGCAGACGTCGCCGGTAATGTCGAGCTCGAAGGCCTGTGTCATCGCCGTCCTCCTCCTGTCCGTGCCCGTCCGTGGGTGTCCGTGTTCGTCCGTGAGCCCCGTCGTCACCGAAACCCCCGAAACCGCTCCTCGGCTTCCGCGGTGAGCTCCACCCACTTTCCCCGGGGCACTCCCTCCAGGGCCGCTTCCTGGCAGGCTCGGGGTCCGAGGCGCAGCATGGTCTGCCCCAGGCGCTCCTTCGTGCGGCCTTCGGCCACGTACCAGGCCTTGATCCGGCCCACGGCGCCCACCGCTTCGTCCTCGGAGAGAAAGGCGCCCAGGCGCATGCCCACCTGCTTCTCCCGGCCCCACCGCCCGCCTGCATAGAGATCCAACCCGGTGCGCCGGGGCGCGAGCGCCTGCACCGGGCAGGCCTTGGTGCAGTCGCCACAGGAGACGCACAGGTCAGGATCGATGGCGGGCAGCCCCTGCTCCATCCGCAGGGCCGCCAGGTGGCAGGCCTCGGCGCAGATGCCGCAGTTGACGCAGGCCCCCGGGTCGAGCTCGGGCTCGCTCACCCCCACGAACCCCACGTCGTTGGTCTGGGGCTTGGAGCACGACGACGCGCACCCCGCCACCCCCACCTTGAACTTGTGGGGGAGCACGGCGGCGTCGTTGTGGGCCTGGTCGATCCTCCAGGCGAGCTCGAAGACGTCCAGGTTCCCATGGGGGCACACCGTGCCCTTGCAGGCCGTGGTGGACCGCATGCGGGGCCCGCACCCGGCCAGCGCCACCCCCCGGGCCGCCAGATCCTCCCGCAGGGCCGGGAAGTCCTCGGTCTGGACTCCCGGGATCTCGATCCCCATCCGCGCCGTCAAGTACACCTCGCCCCGGCCGTGGGCCCTGGCGACCGCGGCCACGTCCTCCAGGGCGTCGGCCGTCAGGATCCCCATGGGAATGCGCAACCGCGCGGAGTAGGTGTTGGGCTCGCGGGTCTTGATCATCCCCGTGAGCTGCGCATCGAGAACCTTTGGGGTGTAGAAGTCGCGGGGGTCGATCGCCATCTCCGCCTCCAGCCGAGCCAGACGCGCCCGGATATTGTTGTCCAATGCGACGTAGATTATCGGAAACTATTCTTGACTGTCAACACGCAATCACGTAGGATTCTCCCACACCATTCACGATCTCAAAACGAAACAATTAAGAGGATCCCATGTCCCGCGCGCTTCCCGCCCTTCCCGACGCCCCCACCGCCCAGGACATCCTCCGGGCCGGCCTGGACGCCGCCGGGGGCCCGGTGGGCCTGGCCTGCTCGTTCAGCGCCGAGGACGTGGTCGTCCTCGACCTCCTGCGGGAGCTGGGGGTGCAGATTCCCGCCCAGGTCCGGGTATTCGCCCTGGACACGGGGCGCCTCGACGAGGAGACCTACGAGGCGGCCGAGGCCGTGCGGGTGCGCTACGGGATTCCCCTCGGGTGGCACTTCCCCGAGCGAGACGCCGTGGAGCAACTGGAGCGGGAAAAGGGCCTCTACAGCTTCCGCGAGAGCCTCGAGAACCGGCACGAGTGCTGCCGCATCCGCAAGGTGGAGCCCCTCGCCCGGGCGCTGCGGGGCCTGGCCGGCTGGATCACGGGCCTTCGGCGGGAGCAGAGCGTGACCCGGACCGCGCTCGCGCCTCTGGAGGTGGACGAGGCCCACGGGGGCATCCTCAAGATCAACCCCCTCCTGGACTGGACCTGGGAACAGGTGTGGGCCTACGCCGAGGAGCGGCGCCTGCCCGTAAACCGGCTCCACCGCCAGGGGTACCCCTCCATCGGGTGCGCGCCCTGCACCCGGGCCGTGGCTCCGGGGGAGCACCCCCGGGCCGGGCGCTGGTGGTGGGAGAGCCCCGAGCACAAGGAGTGCGGGCTCCACCGCCGTTGAGGGGTCGAGGAAAACCGCGTCGGACCTGTCGGACAGGTCTGACGCGTCGGACACGAGAATCAGGAGGACCCGAGATGACTGCCGCCCCGAACCCCGCCAAGCGGGTCTACCAAGACCTGGCCCAGCTCATCGCCGACCCCGAAAACCCCACGCCGTTGGTACGGCTGGGGCGCTTTGGGGCCGGGCTGCCCCAGGAGCTCTACGCCAAGCTCGAGGGCTTCAACCCCTTCGGGTCCATCAAGGACCGCACCGCCCTGTACCTCTTGCGAGGGCTCCAGGAACGGGGCGGGCTCCCCCCGGGCAAGCGCCTGGTGGAGCCCACCTCGGGCAACACGGGCATCGCGCTGGCGGCGTTGGCAAACCTGGCCGGCGTGGGGTGCACGATTACCGTGCCGAGCGCGGTCCCCGAAGAAAAGCTCGCAGTGCTGCGGATGCTCGGCGCCGAGGTCTGGCCCACCCCGGACGACCTCTGCCCCATCGAGCACCCCAAGGACGGCGCCATCGCGCTGGCCAAGAGCATGGTGGCCGGGGAGCGCACGCGGGACCTCTACGTGATGCCCAACCAGTACGAGAACCCCGACAACGTGCGGGCGCACTACGAGACCACCGGTCCCGAGATCTGGGACCAGACCGGGGGGCGGGTGACCCACTTCTTCGCCGGCTACGGCACTTGCGGCACGCTGACCGGGGTCGGTCGGTTCCTCAAGGAGCAAAACTCCAGGGTGCGCATCGTGGCGGTGGAACCCCAGCGAAACCACAAGCTCCCGGGCCTCAAGAACTTCCAGGAGTCGAAGCAGCCCGAGATCCTCGACCCCTCGGTAATCGACGAAGTGCTCCCGGTGACCGACGCCGACGCTTACGCGACGGCCCTGGAGGTGGCCCGCACGGAGAGCCTGCTCCTGGGCCCCTCCTCGGGAGCCATCCTGTGGGCCGCCCGGGAGGTGGGGCGCCGAGAGGGGGGCCTGGGGGTAGCCATCGCCCCGGACAACGCCTTCAAGTACATGAGCTTCTACGCCCAGTGGCTGGTAGGCCAGGGCGAGCCCAACCCGTGAGCGGCCCCCTCTGCGGCCGCCTGGAAGGAACCATGGAAGCTTCCGCGATCCTCACCGACCCCCGACCGTCGTCCGGCAGCCATCTCGACTGGCTCGAGGCCGAGAGCATCTTCATCTTCCGGGAGGTGGCCGCCGAGTTCGAGCGGCCGGTCCTGCTCTTCTCGGGGGGAAAGGACTCCATCTGCCTTCTCCGGCTGGCCGAGAAGGCGTTCCACCCCCTGCCGATCCCCTTCCCTCTCCTCCACGTGGACACGGGCCACAACTTCCCGGAGGTGCTGGAGTTTCGGGACCGCCGGGCCGCCGAGCTCGGGGCCCGGCTCGTGGTGCGCACGGTGGAGGCCTCCATCGCCCGGGGGAGGATCGTCGAGCGGGTGGGGGAGAACCAGAGCCGCAACCGCATGCAGATCGTGACCCTCCTCGACGCCCTGGGGGAGTTGCGGTTCGACTCGGCCTTCGGGGGGGCCCGACGGGACGAGGAAAAGGCCCGGGCCAAGGAGCGGGTCTTCTCCTTCCGGGACGTGAGCGGTCAGTGGGACCCCAAGAACCAGCGGCCCGAGCTCTGGAACCTCTACAACGGCCGCCACCACCGGGGGGAGCACATCCGGGTCTTTCCCCTGAGCAACTGGACCGAGCTCGACGTGTGGCAGTACATCGAGCGCGAGGGCCTGGAGATCCCCTCCATCTACTATGCCCACGAGCGCGAGGTGCTCGTGCGCGAGGGCTGCCTGCTGCCCGTGGGGGATCTGGTCCCCCCCCGGCCCGGCGAGCGGGTCGAGCGCCGGCGGGTGCGCTTCCGTACCGTGGGCGACATGAGCTGCACGGCCTGCGTCGCGAGCGACGCCGCCACCCCGGCCGAAATCATCGCCGAGACTGCCGCCGCCCGCCTCACCGAGCGGGGCGCGACCCGGGTGGACGACCGGGCGAGCGAGGCGAGCATGGAAGAGCGAAAGCGAGAGGGGTACTTCTAATGGATCTTCTGCGATTCTCCACGGCCGGGTCGGTGGACGACGGGAAGAGCACGCTGATCGGGCGGCTGCTCTACGACACCAAGGCCATTTTCGAAGACCAGCTCGACGCCGTGCGCCGCGCGAGCCGCAACCCCGAAACCGGGGAGGTGGACCTGTCGCTCCTCACCGACGGCCTCAAGGCCGAGCGGGAGCAGGGCATCACCATCGACGTGGCCTACCGGTACTTCGCCACGCCCCGGCGCAAGTTCATCATCGCCGACACCCCGGGCCACGAGCAGTACACCCGCAACATGGCCACGGGGGCGAGCACCGCCGACCTGGCCGTCATCCTCATCGACGCCCGGCACGGGGTGCTGGTCCAGTCCCGGCGCCACACGGCCATCGCCCACTTCCTGGGAATCCCCCACCTGGTGGTGGCGGTGAACAAGATGGACCTGGTGGGGTACGACCGGGGAGTCTTCGAAGGCATCCGGCGCGACTTCGAGGGCTTCGCGGCCCGGCTCGGGGCCCCTGGCGCCGTCTTCATCCCGCTGTCGGCCAAGGTCGGCGACAACGTGGCCTCCCGGTCGCCCGCCATGCCCTGGTACGGCGGGCCGAGCCTGCTGGAGTACCTGGAGACCGTGGAGGTAGGCCGACGGCGCGCACAGGGGCCCCTTCGGTTCCCGGTGCAGCTCGTCCTTCGCCCCCACCAGGACTTCCGGGGCTTCGCGGGGCAGATCGCCTCGGGGACGGTGCGGCCCGGCGACGAGGTGGTGGCGCTGCCCTCGGGGAGGCGCACCCGGGTGCAGGCCGTGCACGCCTTCGAAGGGGACCTCCCGGAAGCCCGGGCACCCCAGTCGGTGACCCTCGTGCTCGAAGACGAGATCGACGTCTCCCGGGGGGACGTACTCGCCGCGCCCTCGGCCCCGCCGACGGTCACCCGCGAGGTGGAGGCGGATCTCGTCTGGATGGACGACACCCCCCTGGACCCCGACCGGCCCTACCTCGTCCGGCACACCACCCGGGGAGTGCGGGGCCGGGTGGCCGAGGTGCTCTGGCGCACCGACGTGAACAGCCTGGACCGGGTGCCGACCCACCGGCTGGCCCTCAACGAGATCGGGCGGGTGCGCCTGGCCACCGCCCAGCCCCTGTGCGCCGACCCCTACGAAGCCAACCGGGCCACCGGGGCCTTCGTACTCGTGGACCTGGAGACCAACCACACGGTGGCCGCGGGGATGATCCGGGAGGCTCGGCCCCTGACCGGTCCTGAGGCCCTGGTGCCCGGGGGGCGGGTGGACCGGGCAGCCCGGGAGGCGAGCCTCGGGTACCGGGCCGCCGCCGTCTGGCTCGCCGGTCTCTCGGGGACGGGCAAGGCGGAGCTCGCCCAGACCCTGGAGGCGCGGCTCTTTCGCCAGGGAATCCACGCCTACGCGGTGGACGGGGAGCGGCTGGGAACCGGGGCCGGGGAGGAGGGCGACGCGGCCGAGCGGGCGGCGCTGGCCGCGCGCCTCCTGGTGGAGGCCGGGGTCCTGGTCCTCTTCAGCCTCCCGGGGATGCGCGCAGCGGATCGCCAGCGCGTGCGCAGCGTCCTGGAACCCGGCCGGTTCCTGGAAGTCCACATCGCCACGCCCCCGGAGCTGGCCGCGCCCCACGGCCCCGGCCGCATCACCCCCGGCGAACCCCTGGAGGCCCCGCCGGAGGAGCCCTACGATCCGCCGCCGGCCCCGGATCTGATCCTGCCCCTCCACCGGATCGGGCTCGAGGAGGCGGCGGATCGGATCGTCGCCCTGCTCGCCAAGGGAGGGTTCCTCAAGGGGGCGGCGTACCTGGAAGGCGGGGGGATCTGACGGCGGGCCGGGGACACCGGTAAACGAGACGTGCCGGGGCCGGGCGGGCTCGAGCTCGTCCTCTATGGACGCGCAAGGCCCCTGCCCCCGCCCATGTCCGCGGCGCCGCCGTCTTCCACCGAGACGAGCGGCCGCAGGGCTTCCAGGGTCTTGGGCCCGATGCCCCGGACCTTCAGGAGGTCCTCGACCTCGGCAAACCCCCCGAGAGCTGCCCGTTCGGCGAGGATGGCGGCTGCCGTCTTGGGACCCACGCCCGGCAGGGCTTCCAGGTCCTCGGCGCGGGCGCGGTTGAGATCGAGGCGGCGACCGAGGAGGAGCCCTTCCCAGCCGTCCAGGGGAAGCGGGCCTTCCCGGCCGCCGGCGGCCCGGTGCCCGTCGGGAACCGGTGTCGCCCCCTCGGGCGACCAGTAAAGGCCGGGGGCATCGGCGAGCCCGTAAATCGCGGGGGGCGCGGGGGCAAGCAGGCGAGCGGCCCACCGCAGGCCGGGTGGGAGGATCCAGGCCAGCGCCGCCAGCACCAGGAGGCCCAGGGCGGCGGTACGGGAGGCGGTGGGATCGGACATGGGAACCCCGGTCGCGACGGGCTCCGGAAACCGCGATCGGCGGCGGGAAAAGCGGTGGCCGGGAAGAGGAGCGCCGGGGTCTGCCCGCGCACCCTCAGGCCCCGTTGGTGGCCCTGCGGCGGGGGACCGGCGAGCCCGCCGCCCGCTCCTCGTCGCGCATGAGCTTGTACTCGATGGAGTCCACCAGCGCCTGCCACGACGCCTCGATCACGTTGGCGCTCACCCCCACGGTGCCCCAGGTCTCGTGCCCGTCGCTCGACTCGATGAGCACCCGCACCCGGGCGCCCGTTCCCCCGCCCGAGGCGAGCACCCGCACCTTGAAGTCCACCAGGCGCACGTCGCGGATGGCGGGGTAGAACTTCTCCAGCGCCTTTCGCAGGGCCGCGTCCAGCGCGTTGACCGGGCCGTTGCCCACCGCGG
>JBFLZB010000207.1 GCA_040756475.1 Thermodesulfobacteriota bacterium | reverse complement strand
AGCGAAGAGTCCCCTCCCCCGCCGGCCGGCCGGCAGCCCGGAGCCGCGCCGGCGCGAGCAAGAGCGGCCAGATCCGCGACACCTCCCCCCTCCGGCTCCCGGGGAGGAGCCCCACGGTGCCCTCTTCGGGGGCGAATCGCCGGGGGCCCAGGTGGTCCAGGACCGGAGAGCCCACGTATCGGGCCCTCACGCCCCGCCGCTGGAGCTCCGGTTCTTCGAAGGGCAGGATCACCAGCGCCTCGTCCGCCGCCCGCGCAAGGCGCTTGGCCCGCCAGCCGCCCCAGGCCCAGACCTTGGGGGGAACGTAGTAGACCACCGGGATGCCGGCCTTCCGGGCCGCCAGCGCCAGCCGCAGGTTCAGGCCCCCGAAGTCCACCGGAACGAAGAGGTCGGGAGGATCTCGCCGGAAGCGCCCGAGCACCGCACGCCGGGCGCGCAGGAGGGCGGGCAGGCGGCCTGCGGCCTCCCACAGCCCCATGGCCGAGAGCTCTTCGCTGGGAAAGGCGATCTCGGCCCCGGCCCCCCGAAGGGCCGCGCCCCCCACCGCCCAGACCCGAAGGCCCGGCTGGAGACGGGCCAGGGAGCGCACCAGGTTTGCCCCGTGGATGTCTCCCGAGGCCTCGCCGGCCACCAGGGCGAGGGTCGGCATCTCAGAAGGCCAGGATCGCCATTCCGTTGCGGCCGGCCAGGGCGACGGCTTCGTCGCGCTGGAAGAAGAAGGTGCGGCCGCCCTCGATGGCCAGGGTCCGAATGCCGGCGTCGACGCAGGTCAGGATCGTGTCGACCCCGACGGCGGGCACGTCGAAGCGCAGGTCCTGGGACGGCTTGGCCACCTTGACCACCACCGCCCCTGCCCCCCCCAGGCTCCCCCCCCGGCGGATGGCCGGGTCGGTGCCCTCGATGGCTTCCACGGCCAGCACCGCGCCCCGCTTCACCACCACGGTCTGGCCGATGTCGAGGCGGCCGAGCTCCCGGGCCACCGAGGCACCGAACTCCACGTCGGCACGCTCCTCCTCCGTCGGCTCCCGCGCCGTGAAGACCTGGGGGCCGGGCAGATAGGCCTCCATGTGGACGGTCTGGGGCAGGAGCTCCACCCCCTCGGCAGCCAGCACCTCGGCCACCTTGAGCATGATGGTGTCGTCTTTTCGGTCCTTGAGGCCCCAGAGCAGGGTGAGTGCCTTGATGTCGGGGCGGAAGTCCTTGAAGATCCGCGTCTTGTGCACCTTGCCCGCGAAGACGGCGCGCTCGATCTTCTCCTTCTTGAGGAGCTTGAGGAGCTTGCCCACCTTGCCGACGCCCTGCCAGTAGGTGCGGTCCGCCTCGGCCTCGATGGCCGGGTCGGCCTCTTCCTCGAAGGCCACCGCCACGGTCTCCACGCCCCGGCGGCGCAGCTCCCGGACCATGAGCACCGGGAACTCCCCCGCCCCTGCAATTACCGCAAGCCGATCCATGTCAGCGCGTCACTCCCCGCTCCGAGCCGGCGATGAAGTCCACGAAGCGGCGCACGGGGGGCAGGGCGTAGTCCTTCCCCTCCCGAACCTTCTCCAGACAGCGGGCCAGGGTCTCCTTGGATTGGAACACCGCCCGGTACGTGCGCCGCAGGGCCGCCTGGACCTCCTGGTCGAAGCCCCGGCGCTTGAGGCCCTCGAGGTTCAAGCCGAAGAGCTTGGCCCGGTTGCCCGAGGCGGTGCAGAAGGGCGGGATGTCCATCACCACGGCCGAGCAGCCCCCCACGTACGCCTGCTCGCCGATGCGGACGAACTGGTGCACCGCCGTGAGCCCCCCGATGCCCGCAAAGTCCTCCACGGTCACGTGGCCCGCCAGGGTGGCCGCGTTGGCCAGGATCACCCGGTTGCCCAGCAGGCAGTCGTGGGCCACGTGGCTGTAAGCCATGAGGAGGCAATCGGAACCCACCCGGGTCACCCCCCCGCCCCCGGCCGTGCCCAGGTTCACGGTGGTGAACTCCCGGATCACCGTGCGCTCCCCGACCTCGAGCAGCGTGGGCTCGCCCCGGTACTTGAGGTCCTGGGGGATGGTTCCCACCGAGGCGAAGGGAAAGATCCGGCACCCTGCCCCCACGGTGGTGTGGCCGTCCACCACGGCGTGGGAGCCCACCGTGACGCCCTTCCCCAGGCGCGCGTGGGGGCCGATGACCGCAAAGGGCCCCACCTCCACCCCTTCGTCCAGCTCTGCGCCGCCATGGATGACTGCTCTCGGGTCGATCATTGGAATTGGTCCGTGGTCCGTGGTCCGTTGTCAGTTGGGGTCGCGCGTTGCGGGTTGCGGAGCCTTGGCATCCGCCGTCCGTGAAAGTCCGTGCACGTCCGTGTCCGTCCGTGCACCTCTATGCCTCCCGATCCACGATGGCGGCGGAGAGCTCGGCTTCGGCGAAGACCTCGCCGTCGACCTTGCCCTCGGCGCCGAAGGACCAGAAGCCCTGGCGCTGTTTGAGCACGTTCACGTGGAGGTGCAGTTGGTCGCCGGGGGTCACGGGCTTGCGGAACTTCGCCCGGTCGATGGAGCGAAAGAGCATGAGTTTGCCCTCGATGCACTCCCCGGTGGTGCGCAGCGCCAAAATGCCCCCGGCCTGGGCCAGGGCCTCCACGATGAGCACCCCCGGCATCACCGGCCGGCCTGGAAAATGGCCCGGGAAGAACGGCTCGTTGACCGTGACGTTCTTGATCGCGTGGATGGACCGGCCCTTGTCCAGACCGAGCACCCGGTCCACCAGCAGGAAGGGGTACCGGTGGGGCAGGCAGGCCAGGATGGACTGGATGTCCGACACCTCGATCATGGGGCCTCCTCGGGAGGGGGGGTCTCTCCGGGCACCTGGGCGCGGGCGAGGACGGCCTCCAGGTCGCGCACCCGCTGCTCGAGCTTCTGGACCGTCCGTCTCAGCTCGGGCAGCCGGCGCACCACCGCCTGCGCCTTGAGCCACTCGGGGTGGGCAAAGGCGGGGCTCCCCGAGACCACCGCCCCGGCCGGAAGGTCGGCGGGAACCCCCGACTGGGCTCCCACGATGGCGCCGTCGCCGATGGCCACGTGCCCGACCACCCCTACCTGGCCCGCCAGCACCACCCGGTTGCCCACCCGGGTGGAGCCGCTCACCCCCACCTGGGCGACGAGAAGGCAGTCCTCTCCCACCCGGACGTTGTGTCCGAGCTGGACCAGGTTGTCGATCTTCGTGCCCCGGCCCACCCGGGTCTCCCCCAGGGCGGCCCGGTCGATGGTGGTCCCGGCTCCCACTTCCACGTCGTCCTCCAGGACCACGATCCCCACTTGGGGGATCTTCACCTGGCGGGCGCCGTCGCGGGCGAAGCCGAAGCCGTCGGAGCCGACCACCGCGCCGGGCTGCAGGATCACCCGGTCTCCCAGCACGCACTCCTCCTGCACCACCGCGTTGGGGTGGAGCAGGCATCCCCGGCCGATCCGTGCCCCCGGCCCCACGTAGACCCCGGGGTGAAGGACGGTTTCCTCCCCGACCCGGGCGCCCGCGCCCACGAAGGCTCCCGGCAGGACCGCCGCGCCCGGGGCCACCTCGGCCGTCGGGTCGACGTGCGCCCCCGGCGCCACGCCCGGCGCCGGCCGCACCTGGGGGTGCAGGAAGGCCACTGCCCGGGCAAACGCCAGGTAGGGGTTGGGGCTCACCAGACAGTTGCGACCCTCCAACCGGTCCTGGGGCGAGACGATGACCGCCCCGGCCCGGGTGGCGGCCAGAAGGGGGCGATACTTGGGGTTGGCCAGAAAGGAGAGCTGCTCGGGCCCGGCCTCGTCCAGGGTGGCGACCCCGCGCACCACGGCGCGGGGGTCGCCATGGAGCTCGGCGCCGAGGAGCCGTGCCAACTCCGCCAGGGTGCAGGTTTCCGCCACGGCCCCTACTCCGCTCCCCCGGCCTTGTCGTACCGGCGGACCACCTCGTCGGTGATGTCGGCCTGGGCGGGGGTGTAGAGCACCCCCCCCTCCCCCCTCTCGACGATGAGGGCGTAGCCCCCGGTCTCTCCCAGCTCCCGAATCACGCCCTGGAGGTCCCGCAGGATCCGCCGGGTGAGCTCCTGGTCCCGGCGCTGGAGCACCTGCTGGCTCTGCTGGAACTTCTCCTTGAAGGCGTCCACCCGTTCGCGGTAGGCGCGCTCCTTCTCCCCGCGGGCCGTCTCCGAGAGGATCATTCCCTGCTTCTCCAGCTCCTCCCGCAGGCCCTTGAGGACGTCCTCCTCGCGCTCCAGCTCGGCCTTCATCCGCTCCGCCTCGGCGGTGAACTCGGCCTTGTAGCGCTTGCCCATCTTCGAGTCATTGAGGCAGCGCTGCAGGTCCACCACCCCCACCTTGTCCTGGGCAGCCGCTCCCCCGACTCCCACCGCCACGAGGAGCGCCGCCAAAATTGCAATCCCGATGCCGTTACGGTCCCATCTTCCCAACATGGACTGTCTCCTCATTCGCTTCGCGCCCCCGTATTGTCAGGGCGGTATTCTACGATCCTCCGCCCACCTTCTCCAACGGACAACGGACCGCGGGCAACATGCCACACGCCACGCGCCTCAGAAGAATCCCCCAATGCTGAACTCCCACTGGGAGGCCCCTTCACCGGCCTTCCGATCCAGTACGTAGCCCCACTCCAGGCGAAGCGGCCCCATGGGGCTGAACCAGCGCACCCCGGCGCCCGCGGTCCGGCGCATCGGCGTCTCCAGGTACGTCTCCCCCTCCTCCCACGCGTTGCCCATATCGAAGAAGACCACGCCGCGCAGCTTGGCCTCCTCGATGAGGGGGAAGAGGTACTCCACGTTGAAGAGCAGCTCCTTGTCGCCGCCGACCACGTCGCCGCTCTCGGCGTCCACGGGCCCGATGCTCCGGGACTTGAGGCCCCGCAGGGAGTTGATGCCCCCCAGGGTGTAGCGCTCGTATATGGGGATGCTGCGTCCCTGGAGGGAGTGGATGTACCCGGCGCGGCCGTGGAGGGTGAGCACGTGCCGGAGCCACAGGGGCAGGTACCGGGAGGCGTCGAGGCCGTACTTGAGGAAGAACGCGTCCCCTTGCAGGGGGCCTCCGGCCCACTCCACGCTCCCCTCGGCGTTCACGCCCCGGCGGGGCTCCCAGGGGTTGTCCCGGCTGTCGTAGTTGAGGAGCGTGGTGACGGACGAGGTGACGGTGGTGCCCTCCTGGTCCCGGAGCAGGAGGGAGGCGTCGGGGCTGACGTCCATCACCTGTGCCTCCTCCAGGCGGTAGATGCCCCGGATGCGCCACTCCTCGGTGAGCGCGGTGCCGAGCTTGAGGGCGCCGCCGAGGGAATCCTTGGTGTAGTCGTTGTACTCCCCGCGCGACTTGTAGAGGTCGATTCCGGCGTAGACGTCGGAGTCGAAGACCCGGGGGTTGTTGAAGGTGAGGCTGTAGGTCTCGCGCGTGGTGCCAAAGTTGGCCTGGAACGCGAGCTGGTAGCCCAGGCCCAGGAAGTTTCGCTGGCTCACGCTGGCCATGCCCACGATCCGGTCCACCGAGGAGTAGCCCGCGCCGACGGTGAAGGCGCCGGTGGCCTTTTCTTCCACTTCCACGTCCACGTCGAGCAGGCTCGTGCCGGGACGCCGGTGGGTGGTGAGGTTCACCTTCTCGAAGAACCCCAGGTTCTCGATCCGGCGTCGGCTGCGCTGGATGGCGGTGCCGTTGTACAGGTCGCCCTCGGCCAGGCGCACGTCCCGGCGCACGACCCGGTCCCGGGTCTTGGTGTTGCCCCGTACCTCGATGCGCCCCAGGTACACCAGGTCGCCCTTGTGGATCCGGAAGTCGATGTCCACGGTGCGGGCCGCAGAGTCCACCCGGGTCCCCGGGTCCACCTCGACGAAGGCGTAGCCGATGTCGGCATACAGATCGGTGAGTCCCTGGTGGGCCTTGCGAAAATCGTCGCTGCGAAAGACCTCCCCCTGGGTCAAGCCCGCCGTGGCCCGGAGGAGCTCCTCCGGGAAGTCCAGATCCCCCGAGAAAGCCACCTTGCCCACCGTGTGGACCTCTCCCTCGGAAACCGGGATGTCCACCTTGAGCCAACGCCGGTCGGCGGCAAGGCTCACCAGGGGGTCCTTCACGTCCACGTCCACGAAGCCGCGGTTCAGGTAGTAGGACCGCACCACCTCCCGGTCCCGCTCCAGGTCCGCCTCCTTGAAGGTGCCCGAGCTGGTGAGCCACGACCACCACCCGGCCGGGCTCGTGGACAGGGTCCTGCGGATGGCCTTCTCCTCCCCCTGGCGCACGCCCAGGAGGTTGACATCCTTGACCCGCACCTTGGCTCCCTCGGACACCCGGTACACCACGTCCGCGTGGTTTCGCCCGTCGTCCACCGGGACGACCTCGGCGCGCACCTGGGCCAGGTAGTACCCCTTGTCCCGGTACAGGTCCCGGATGGCCCGGGCGCCCTCTTCCACCCGCGCGTCGTCGAGGATCTCGCGGCGCTTGAGGGACACCGCCTTCTGCACGTCCTCCTTGTCCACGTTGTCGGCGCCCTCGGTGCGCCACTCCCGAAGGGCGCGCCGCTCGAGGACGACGAAGGTGAGCACGCCGTTGTCGCCGAACTCGACCACGATGTCCTCGAAGCTCCCCAGGGCGTAGATGGCCGCCAGGTCCGCCCGGACCCGGGCCGGGTCGTAGGGTTCCCCCGCCCGGCTGGAGATCTTCTGGAGGATGAGCCCCTCCTCCACCCGCAGATTGCCCCGCACCGCCACCCCGGAGAGGACCCGCTCTCCGGGCTCGGAAGCGGCGGCGGACGGTGCTGCACCGGCCGCCCCCGCGAGGAGCAGCCACAGGGCCAGACACAGACGGTACCTCACCGGGCCATCCTCTCTTCCTGCGTCACCCGGCCATCGGCCAGGGTGACGATCCGGTCCATGGACTGGGCCAGCTCCCGGTTGTGGGTCACCACCACCAGGGCCGTGCCCGCGCGGCGGTTCCAGTCGAGCATGAGGCGGTGCATAGCCTCTCCCGTGCCGTGATCCAGGTTGCCCGTGGGCTCGTCGGCCAGCACCAGGGGCGGGTCGAGCGCCAGGGCCCGGGCCAGGGCTACCCGCTGTTGCTCCCCTCCCGAGAGCTCCCCGGGCCGGTGGGTGAGCCGCGCCCCCAGGCCCACCGCCTCCAGGATCTCCCGCGCCCGGGCCTCGGCCTCCTCCCGGGGCCGTCCCGCGATCCGCGCGGGCATGGCGGCGTTCTCCAGGGCGGTGAACTCGGCCAGGAGGTGGTGGAACTGGAACACGAACCCCACGTGCCGGTTGCGAAAGCGCGCCAGATCGGGGTCGGGGCGCCGGAACACGTCCTCGCCGCAAAAGAGCACCTGCCCCGCGCTGGGCCGGTCCAGGCCTCCCAGGATGTGGAGCAGGGTGGACTTTCCGGCCCCCGAGGGCCCCACCACGGCCAGGCACTCCCCCCGCGCCACCGTGAGCTCGATGCCCTTGAGCACCTCGAGCCGGGCGCCTCCCTGCACGAACACCTTGCGCACGTCGCGCGCCTCCAGAAGAGCATCCATCAGGCGCGCCTCCCCAGGAGCTGGGAGATGGTGGCCGCGGCCCGCTCGTCACGCAGCGCCTCCAGCGCCCGGCGCAGCTCCGGGTGGGCCGCGAGCACGGGCTCCAGGTCCTCCGCGGCGACCCGGAGCACCTCCCCCTCCTCCAGGGCGGTCACGGTGGCGGTGCGGGGGGCCCGGCTCACCAGGGCCACCTCCCCGAAGAGGGTGCCGGGCCCGAGCTCGGCCAGGCGCACGGGCTCCGACCCGCCGGGCGGCCTGGCCGTGACGGCAAAGGA
>JBFLZB010000206.1 GCA_040756475.1 Thermodesulfobacteriota bacterium | reverse complement strand
CTCCCGGCGGGCCAGGTTCACCGGGTGGTCCTTCAAGAGGATCTGGGAGCCCGTCATCAAGTGCAGCAGCGCGTCGGCCCCCGGCCCCCGGGGCAGGTACTCCTGCACGGGCTTTCCCAGGATGTCGTGGGGCGGCGTCGTCGCGGCGTCGGCCTCGCCGCCCCTCCAGACCAGCAGGTGACGGTAGGAGACCCCCGGGTAGAACTCGAAGCCGTCGTGGCCCAGGCGCTCGCCCAGGGTGGCCACGATGCGGGCGGCCTCCCCGGTGGAGATGTGCTCCGCGCAGAAGTCGTCCAGGAAGACCTGGCCGCCCCCCACCAGCAGCGTCACCAGGTTCATCCGGTAGGCCACATCGGCGGCGCCCAGGGGCACCCCCATGGCCACCGCCTCCAGGGGCGCCCGGCCCGTGTAGCACGCCCGGGGGTCGTACCCGAAGACCGAAAGGTTTGCCACGTCGCTCCCGGGGGTGAGCCCCGGCGGGATGGTGGACGCGAGCCCCAGGGTGCCCTCCCGGGCCAGGGCGTCCAGGGCGGGCGTCGCCGCCGCCTCCAGGGGCGTACGCCCCCCCAGCTCCTCCAGGGGCACGTCCGCCATGCCGTCGCCCAGCACAATGGCGATCTTCATGGGAACAACCAGGGAGAACGAGACAGGATGACAGGATCTCCAGGATGAGGAGCTCCCGACCCGAGCCGTTCCCTACGCCCCCAATCCCCGACAAGCCCCAACCCCATCCGGTTCATCCTGCCATCCTGTCCAAACAGGCTCTTCACCCCTCGATCCGAATCAGCGCCGGGGCTCCCAGGGTCACCCCCAGGGTGTCGATCTCCCCCAGGGCCCTGCGCACGTCGGCCTCCCGCGCCTCGTGGGTCATGAAGACCAGGGGCACGGCCTGGCCGGCGTCCCGCCCTTTCTGCACCACGCTCTCGATGGAGATGCCGTACTCCCCCAGGATGCCCGAGATGCGGGAGAGCACCCCGGGCTTGTCGAGCGCGGTAAAGCGCAGGTAGTACTGGCACACCACCTCTTCGATGGGCTTGACCTGGGCGGCCTCGAGGGCCTCTTCCTGGAACGCCCGGGGGGGGACCCGCCACGAGACCCCCTGCCGTACGTTGCGCGCCAGCTCGATCATGTCCCCCACCACCGCGCTCGCGGTGGCCCGGCGGCCCGCCCCCTGCCCGTAATACAGGCTCGGCCCCAGGAAGTCCGCGTCCACGTATACCGCGTTGTACACGCCCCGCACGCCCGCGAGCAGGTGGCTCGACGGCACCATGGTGGGGTGCACCCGAACCTCCACCCGTTTGCCGTCCTTCTTGCCGATGGCCAGGAGCTTCACGTGGTACCCGAACTCCCCGGCGTACTCGATGTCCTGGGGCGTGAGCCGGCTGATCCCCTCGGTGAACACCGCCGAAAAGGGCACCCGGCACCCGAAGGCCATGGTGGTCAGGATGGCGAGTTTGTGGGCCGCGTCGACCCCCTCCACGTCGAAGGTGGGGTCGGCCTCCGCGTAGCCGAGCTTCTGGGCCTCCTTGAGCACGCGCTCGAACGCCTCGCCCCGCTCCGTCATCTCGGTGAGGATGTAGTTGGTGGTGCCGTTGAGGATACCCAGGACGCTGCGCACCCGGTTGGCGGCCATGCCCTCGCGCACGGCCCGCAGGATGGGGATGCCCCCGCCCACACTGGCCTCGAACCCCACGTCCACCCCGGCAGCCTTCGCCGCTGCAAAGATCTCGTCGCCGTGTACCGCGAGCAGGGCCTTGTTGGCCGTGACCACGTGCTTGCCGTTGGCCATGGCCCGCAGCAGGAAGCCCCGGGCGGGCTCGTACCCCCCGATGAGCTCCGCCACGATCTGGATCTCCGGATTTTCCAGCACTTCGGCCACCTCGGTGGTGAGGAGCACCCGGTCGATGGGCACCCCCCGGTCGCTCTCGATGTCCTTGTCCGCCACCCGGACGAGCCTGAGGCGCGCCCCCAGCCGTCGCTCGATCTCCCGGGCGTTCTCCTGGAGGACCTGCACGACCCCCGCTCCCACGGTGCCGATGCCGATGATGCCGACCCCGATGTCCTTCATGGCCTGCTCCGAGCGGTCTGGCAGGCTGCCGAAAAAGCAGCCTGCGTGCGCCCCGGCCCCAGGCTTTCCGGGGCCGGAAGAGGCCTCATGCTAAAGGAACGGGTTCCCGCAGGTCAACGGGATTCCCCCGGCGAAAATGCTCGGTTTTCCGCGCACTTCCCGCCGTGGGCGTTTGACCGTGGGCCCGAATTTCGGTACGGTAGCCGGGTTTCTCACCAGAGAGGTGTCCATGGAACGGTTTCCCTGGCGCAGGGCGGCGGGACTGCTGGTTGCGCTCCTGCTCTTCAGCGTGCTGCTCGACAACATGAACCGCTCGGCGCGCCCTCCGAGCCCGGCGCTCTCCTACACCCAGTTCAAGCAGGAGCTGGCCGCCGGCAACGTCCGGGAGGTCACGCTCTCCGAGGACGAGATCTCGGGCCGATTCCTGAATGGCATCGTCCTGCCGGGAGCCCCGGGCCCAATCCAGACCTTCTCCACCCCCCTTCCTCCCTTCGAGGATCCCGACCTCCTGCGGCTCCTGGAGGCGCACCAGGTGGAGATCCAGGTGCGGCGGGCGGCGGCACAGAACCTCTGGTGGGTCATCCTGGCCAACAGCCTGCCCTGGCTGCTGCTGCTGGGCTTCTGGGTCTGGACCATGCGCCGCGCCCAGAACGCCCGGATGGGACCCTTCGGCAACTTCGGCCAGGTCAAGGCCCGGGTCTACGAGGGAAAGGTTCCCCAGGTCACCTTCCAGGACGTGGCCGGCATGGAGAGCGCGAAGCGGGAGCTCTTCGAGGTGGTGGACTTCCTCAAGGAGCCGGCCAAGTACCAGCAGATCGGGGGCAAGGTGCCCAAGGGGGTCCTCCTCATGGGCCCGCCCGGCACGGGCAAGACCCTGCTGGCACGGGCGGTGGCAGGGGAGGCCGGCGTGCCCTTCTTCTCCACGAGCGCCTCGGAGTTCATCGAGATGTTCGTGGGGGTGGGCGCCGCCCGGGTGCGCGACCTCTTCGAGAAGGCTCGGGGCAAGGCGCCGAGCATCATCTTCATCGACGAGATCGACGCGGTGGGGCGGTCCCGGGGCACGGGCCTGGGGGGCGGCCACGACGAGCGCGAACAGACCCTCAACCAACTGCTGGGCGAGATGGACGGCTTCGAGGGCCACGAGCGGGTCATCGTGATCGCCGCCAGCAACCGGCCCGACGTGCTCGACCCCGCGCTGCTGCGGCCGGGCCGGTTCGACCGGCACGTGGTCATCGATCTCCCCACCCTCGACGAGCGCACGGCCATTCTGAAGGTCCACACCCGCAAGATCCCCCTCGCACCCGACGTGGACCTGGCGATCGTGGGGCGGGCGACCCCGGGCATGAGCGGGGCCGATCTGGAAAACCTCTGCAACGAGGCGACGCTCTTTGCCGCCCGTACCAACGAGACTCTCGTCTCCATGCGCCACTTCGACCTGGCCAAGGACAAGGTCGTCATGGGGATCGAACGCCCCGGCCTCACGGACGAAAACGAGCGCCGGATCACCGCCTGCCACGAAGCCGGCCACACCCTGGTGGCGAAGCTCATCCCCGGCATGGACCCGGTCTACAAGGTGACCATCATCCCCCGGGGCCGGGCGCTCGGGCTCACCCAGCTCGTGCCCGAGGGCGACCGCCACTACTACCCCAGGAGCTACCTCCTGGGAAAACTCGCGGTGAACATGGGGGGGCGGGCCGCCGAGCTCCTGGTCTTCGACGAGACCTCCACCGGCGCCCAGAGCGACCTGAAGCAGTCCACCGATCTCGCCGAAAAGATGGTGTGCCAGTGGGGCATGAGCGAGCGGATCGGGCCCGTGACCTTCAGCCGGGGCGAGGAGCACGTCTTCCTCGGGAAGCGGCTCGCCCAGGAGAAGACCTACTCGGAAGAGATGGGCTGGATCATCGACCAGGAGATCGAGGCCATCGTGCGCTCCGCCGAAGAGCGTGCCTCCGCCCTCCTGACCGAGCACCGCGACGCCCTGGAGCGCCTGACCGAGGCCCTCATGGAGCGAGAGGAAATCGCCGGCACCGAGATGGACGCCATCCTGTGGCCCGACGCAAGGGTGGAGGTGGCGGCAAGATAAGCGTTGGGCGGTTGTCCGTTGTCCGTGGTCCGTTGTGGATCCCCGTGCGCCAGGCCCCGTGCTCTGCGCCCCATGCCCCATGCCCCAGGCTCTATGCCCCATGCCCCGCGCCGACGGCTGCCCCAGAAACGAGTCGCACACATGCCCGACGAACTCCGCTCCCGGCACATCCTCGTGAAGAAGTACGCCAACCGGCGCCTCTACGACACGGTCCACAGCCAGTACGTGAATCTGCGCCAGATCGCGGAGCGCATCCGCGAGGGGAACACGGTGGAGGTGGTGGACGCCTCCACGGGCGAGGACCTCTCCAAGGTCATCCTCACCCAAATCATCCTCGAAGAAGAGAAAGACCAGCGCAACCTCCTCCCCGTGGACTTTCTCCACCACATCATCCAGGACGGGGAATCCGCCTACGAACGGTTCCTGGAGAAGGGGCTGGAGACCGGCCTCGCCGCCTACCGGGCCGCCCAGGAGCAGATGGAGACAGCCCTGCGCGGCTGGATGCGGCCCTGGCTCGAGTTTTCCGAGACCGACTCCCGAAAGGAGCTCGAGGCCCTGCGGGCCCGCGTGCGCGAGCTCGAGGCCGAGCGCGACGAGCGCGCCTGAAGCGCGTTCTCCCCCAGAGAGATCCTCCCTCTGCCGCGGCTGTCCGCCCCGCGCCCCCAACGCGGTCCTTTTCGGGCTTGCCTTGCCAGGCGTCCGAGGCAGGCTACCGTGTACTCTCATTGATGCGGGGTGCCCCCGACACGCCGGCGGCCGTCCCGGCGTCTTGACGCATTGCAGCAAGCCGACTACCCTTCGCACCTCCGCGGAAGGAGGCTCCCGTGGACCCCAAGCTGCTCGAATCGTGGCTCCGGCTCACTGCCGACGCCCTCCGGGGTACGGAGGAGGCCCGCAAGGCCCTGGAGGCCCTGGGTGCCAACCCCCTCACCCCGGAGGCCCTTGCCGCCTGGGCCCGGGCGTGGATGCCCCGGGAAGCGGCAGGCGCTCCCGGCGCGGGGGACATCCAAGCCCTGGTGGAGGAGTACTGGAAGACCCTGGGCGTGGTCCCGCGCCAGCGGTACCTGGAGCTCCTGGAGCGCTGCGAAGAGCTCAAGAGCCGCCTCCAAGAGGCGGAGAAGACCGTGAAGAACCTGCGGGAGCTCCTGGCTGCCCGGGGCCGGAGCCAGGAGGCCGAAGGCGCCATCGGCGACTGGGAAGAGCTGACCCGCAAAGCCCTCCAGACCCAGGCGGAGTGGGCCCAGTCGTGGACCGAGGGGTTCTTCTCCAGTCCAGACAGAAGGAACAGGACCCCATGAACGCGTTCGAAGGAGAGGGGAGGCCATGAACTGGACCGAGCAGACCCAGGCGATGTTGCGATCGTGGACCGAGACCCAGAAGAAGCTGTGGGAAGGCTGGGCCGAGGCCGCCCAGCGAAGTGCCCCGGCGGGAGGGGAAGCGCCTGCCTGGGCCGAGTGGGGCCAGCGCTGGCGCGATCTGGCCCGTCAGAGCCTCGAAGGGCTCGGGGCCTCCACGACCGGCGTACCCCGTGAAGTGGCCGAACGTCTCTTCACCGGTGAAGACGTGTTCCTGCGGTTCGTCGAGCAGGCCCTGGCCGTCATGCACACCGTCGCCCCCAAGATCGACGCCGGGGAGGACTGGGCCGACCTCCTGCGTCGGCAGTTCCGCCAGATCAAGGAGACCATGACCCAGGCGCCCGCGCCCTGGTTTACGCCCGAAGCGGCCGCTGCCATGGCCCGCGACATGCCTGAGCTCTGGAAGCTGTACGCGCAGGAGCTCCAGAAGCTCGGGGCGCCGTGGCTGGAGTCGCTCCGGGGCGCGCGCGGCCACCTGGGGGAGGCCATGAGCGGAGACCGCCAAGCCGTCGTGCGCATGTACAACCTCTTCATGGACACCTTCGGGAGCACCGCGGGCAAGTTCGCCGCCGCCCCCGCCATCGGGTACACGCGCGAGTTCCAGGAGAAGGTCACCTCCGCCTTCGAGACCTGGGTGGAGGTGCGCCGAACCGAGGTCGACTTCCACACCGAGATGGTGAACACGGGCCTGCGGGCCATGGAGGGGCTCCTGCGGGAGCTCGTGGAGAAGTCGGAACGGGGGGAGAAGATCGAGAGCCTTCGCGCCCTCTTCGACCTGTGGGTCGCCACTGCGGAGAAGACCTACTTCGAGATGGCCAGCACCGACGCCTTCGCCGAGGTCCAGGGGCGTTTCGTAAACGCCGCCATGCAGCACCGGATACGGGAGCGGGAGCTCATGGACGCTCTCATGAAGTCCCTGCACCTGCCCACCCGCCGCGAGCTCGACGACGCCTACCGCCACCTCCACGACCTCAAGAACGAGGTGCGGGCGCTGCGCCGCGAGGTCTCCCAAATGCGAGCCGCTCCCGCCACGGCACCGGCCACCCCGGCGCCGCCCGCGGCGCCGGGCGCCGCCGCTCCGGCGGCCGACCCTGCCCCCCCAAATGCCACCACGCGCCGAAAATCTTCCTCCAGGGCAAGATCAAGCGCTTCCCGGACCGGGAAGAAGGAGGGGTAATCCATGTTCCCTGTCCAGATCCGCCCCGAGCAGGCCATGAAAGAGATGGTGGACTTCAACCGCAAACTCCTGCGGGGCATCGACTCCATCGTCGACATCAAGGAGATCGACGTCGCCCCCACCTCCAAGGAAGCGGTGTACCGGGAAGACGAGATGGTCCTCTACCACTATCACCCCACCGTGAAGCGCCCCTGCAAGGTGCCGGTGATGATGGTGTACGCCCTGGTCAACCGGCCCTACATGGTCGACATCCAGGCCGACCGCTCCATGGTCCGCAACCTCCTCTCCCAGGGGATGGACGTCTATCTGATCGACTGGGGCTATCCCGACCGCTGCGAGCGCTACCTGACGCTGGACGACTACATCAACGGGTACATCGACCGGGCCGTGGACGCCATACGGGAGCGCCACGGCCTCGACAAGATCAACCTGCTGGGCATCTGCCAGGGCGGCACCTTCAGCCTGTGCTACTCGGCTCTGCACCCCGACAAGGTAGAGAACCTCATCACTATGGTCACCCCCGTGGACTTCCACGTACGAGACGGCTTGCTCAACGTGTGGGCGCAGCAACTGGACGCCGACGCCCTGGTGGACGCCTTCGGAAACGTGCCGGGGGAGTTCATGAACTGGGGGTTCCTGATGCTCAAGCCCCTCCAGCTCATGGTGCAGAAATACCTGGGGTTCGTCTCCATCCTCGACGACGAGGAGAATCTCAGGAGCTTCCTCCGGATGGAGAAGTGGATCTTCGACAGCCCCGACCAGGCCGGCGAAGCCATCCGGCAGTTCCTCAAGGACTTCTACCAGGGCAACAAACTCATCAAGGGCGAGGTGGAGCTCGGCGGCAGACGGGTGGACCTGAAGAACGTCGCCATGCCCGTGCTCAACGTCTACGCCAAGGAAGACCACCTGGTGCCTCCTTCCTCCTCCCAGGCGCTGGAGAAGTACGTCGGCTCCAAGGACCTGACGACGCTCGCCTTTCCCGGCGGCCACATCGGCATCTACGTGAGCGGCCGCGCCCAGAGGGAGCTCGCGCCGGCGGTCGCCCAGTGGGTAAAGGCCCGGGTCTAGCGCCCGCCACCTCCCCGGACGGGAAACG
>JBFLZB010000205.1 GCA_040756475.1 Thermodesulfobacteriota bacterium | reverse complement strand
CGCCGGCTTCCCGGCGGGGGCACCGCCGGGCCGAGAGCCCTTCGCCCATCTCCGCCAGGAGCACCCGCGCCCCGCCCCGGGCGAGCTCCCGGGCCGCGAAGATGCCCGCAGCCCCGGCCCCCACCACCACGGCGTCCCACGCGCTCACAGCCGCCACCGGCGCAGGTCCTCGAGAAACGCGTGGTCCGTGAGGTCTGTGCGCACCGGGGTCACCGAGACGCACCCGTGCCCCACCGCCTCCACGTCGGTGCCCACATCGTCGTCCACGTAGCCGAGCTCCTGGGCCCCCACCCAGTAGTAGGTGCGGCCCCGGGGGTCCACCTTCTCCACCACGCCGCTCCCGAACACCCGTCGGCCCTGCCGGGTCATGCGGATGCCCCGCAGCTCCTCCCAGGTCTCCACGTTGGGAACGTTCACGTTGAGGAGGGTTCCCAGGGGCAGCCCCCGGGCGGCCACCGCCTCGGCCAGCATCCGGGCGACCCGGCCGGCCACGCCGAAGTGGAAGTCCTCCCGGGCGGCCAGGGACACGGCGAGGCTCGGCACGCCGAACAGCGTCCCCTCCAGGGCCACCCCCACGGTGCCCGAGTAGGTGAGGTCGTCCCCCAGGTTTCCCCCGTGGTTGATCCCCGCCACCAGGAGGTCGGGCTTTCGGCGCAGCACGCCGTGAATGGCCAGGTGCACGCAGTCCGTGGGGGTGCCGTCCACGCTGTACCGGTCGGGGCCGAGGGAGGAGATGCGAAGCGGCCGGTGCAGGGTGAGGGCGTGGCCCACGGCGCTGCGCTCCCGATCCGGGGCCACCACCACCACGCGTCCCAGGGTGTCGAGGGCCGCCGCCAGCGCCTGGAGGCCCGCGGCGTTCACGCCGTCGTCGTTGCTGACCAGGATGAGCAAAGACTCGTTCCCGTACCTTCCCGAAGACCCGGAGCCGGAGCCGCTTCCCCGCCGGGCGGAAGGGCGAGGATAACACGGGCGCCGTGCCGATCCTAGGTCACCGCCCGTGGCAAGCGTTCCGCCCAAGATGGGTTTCTGCTAGATTGGCCCGGTGGGAGGCGGGACGATGACACACAGGCTCGGCTCCGGCGGCGAAGCCCCGCCCCGGAGAGAGAAGGCTCGGGCAGGGATACTGGGGCCGGAGGCCCTGGGCGCCTGGCGGGAGGTGGAGGCGCTTCTGCGGGAGCTCTTGGAGCGGAGCGCCCCCGACGAGGTGCCGCCCCGGGCCGGAGACGCTCCGGCCCCGGAGGGACTCACGGCGACCGAGGTCCTGCGGGCCTGCCGCAGCCGGCTGGCCGCCGTGCGAGACGCGGCCTCCGCCCTGGAAGGGCGGCTCTCCGAGCTCCAGCGCCAGCAGGACGAGGTGCTCGGCATCGTGGCCCACGACCTGCGCACCCCGCTCGTGGCGATCCAGGGCTTCTCGCAGCTCCTGCGGGCCACGGGGGAGTTGAGCGAGAAGCAGGACAGCTACGTGGAGCGCATTCTCCAGGCGGTGCGGGCCATGAACCGCATGGTGGAGGACCTGCGCACCGCCCGCCGCCTGGACCAGGGCCGCCTCTCCCTGGAGCCGCGGCCCGTGGACCTGGAGGCGCTGGCCCGCGATCTGGTGGAGATGCACCGGGAAGAGGCGCGGCAAAAGGAAGTCGCGTTGCGTTTGGAGGCCCCGGAAGGGCTCCCCCGGGTCGTGGGCGACCCGGAGAGGCTTGCCCAGGCGGTGGGCAACCTCCTCCAGAACGCGGTGAAGTTCACCCCGCGGGGCAGCGAGGTCGTGCTGCGGGTGCGGTGCCGGGAGGGGGTGGTTCGCTGGGAGGTGACCGATCGGGGGCCGGGGTTCGACGAGGCGCTCCTGGCCCAGCTCTTCCAGCGCTTTGCCCAGGGGCAGGCAGGGGAGGCGGCGGGGAGCAAGGGCTTCGGGCTGGGCCTGCACATCTGCCGCGAAATCGTGGCCCTGCACGCCGGCCGGGTGGGGGCGCGAAACGAGCCCGGGGGAGGGAGCACCTTCTGGGCCGAGATTCCCCTGGTGCGCCCGGAAGAGGCGGACGCCAGGCTCGGTTCGCCCCCCCAGGCGGCCGTCCGGAGCCGGGCCGGGTGACCCCCGTGCCGCCCCCCGCAGCCGAGCAGCCGGGAACCGGCCAGGGACCCCTGGGCCGCCGCAGGGGGCTCTCGCGCCTGGCCCACGTGGCCTTCTGGACCGCCCTCTTCTACCTGCTGACCTACGGCGTCGCCAAGCTGAGCGAGTGGCTCTCGGCGCGCTGAGAGGCACCCATCCGAGGAGGTGGTCGCGCCGTGAAGCCCATGAAGAAGGTCGCCTGGGTCGCCCTAGTGCTCGCGCTGCTCGCGGTGCATGCGGTCTACACGCTGCGGCTGGAGCAGGCCGACGCCCTGGTCCGGCTCGCGGACGGCCGGCGCCTCACCCTGGAGGCGGCCCTGCCCGACCTCTTCGGGGCGCGGCTCGTCTTCGTGGGAGAGCTCCACGACCAGAGGTCCCACCACGAAGCCCAGCTCCGGGTGATCCGCGCCTTCCACGAGGCCGGCCGGCCCGTGGCCATCGGGCTCGAGATGTTCCGGGCCGAGAGCCAGCACCTTCTGGACCGGTGGGTACAGGGGGCCCTCACCCTGGAGGAGTTCCTCCACGTCTACTACGACAACTGGAACTTCCCCTGGGTCTACTACCGCGACATCCTGCTCTACGCGCGGGAGCACGGCATCGGCCTGGTGGGTCTCAACGTGCCCCAGGAGACCATTCGCCAGGTGGCGCGGGCGGGGTTCGAGAGCCTCTCCCGGGAGCAGACGGGAGAGCTGCCCCAGGTGCGGTGCGAGATCGACGAGGCCTACGAGGAGTTCATCCGCAGGGCGCTGGGGATGCGCGGGCACGAGGGCCGCGCCTTTCGCAACTTCTGCGAGGCCCAGCTCCTGTGGGACACCGCCATGGCGGTGAACCTCGCGCGCTTCCTCGAGGAGAACCCCGACCACGCGGTCATCGTCATCGCCGGGAGCGGCCACGCCTGGAAACGGGGCATCCCCGACCAGGTGGCGCGGATCCGCCCCTTCTCCGCCCGGGTGCTCGTCCCCGAGATCCCCCAGCGTCTGGACCGCTGGAGCGCCACCGCCGAGGACGCCGACTACCTCTGGGTGGGGCTCCCCCTGGAATAGGCGGGAAGACCCGCCAAAGGAGCGCTGCGCGTACGGGCGCACGGCGTGCGCCCGCGGGGGTTTGGCCGCCGTCCCTCGGGGCGGGCGCCCAGCTGTGCGCCCCAACGGGTCACCCCGCCGTTTCTTGCGGCACGAGAGGCTGTTCTTGAACCACTAAGACACAAAGACACGAAGAATGCGCACGTCATATCCCCGTGATCTCCTTTGTGTCTTCGTGTCTTTGTGGTTCGGGGGTCTGAGGCCTCTACAACTTGTGGATTGGGGTACTACAGCGACGCGTGGAAGAAGACGGGCAGGCTCTCCTGCTCCCGGACACCCGGGCGGGTGAGCAGGCTCACGGCGAAGAACACCACGCCCGCCGCCACGAAGGACACCAAGAAGCCGTTGAGCTGGAACCAGGCCGGGTTGGGGTTGAGCACCATGCCCCGGCCCCCCACCGCGAAGAGCGCCAGATTCGTCCCCACCCCCACCACCGTTGCCGCCACGGCGCCCCACCGGGTGGCCCGCTTCCAGAAGTATGCCCCCCACAGGGGGAACACGGTCACCGCGATGATCCCGAAGGCGATCACCGAGAGCTCGGCCACCGGGGTCTTGGGGTCCAGGGCGATGACCGTGGACGCGGCCAGGAGTCCCACCACCGAGACCCGGGCCACCGCCACGAGCTCCCCCGAGGTGGCCTGGGGGCGCCAGAGCTTGTACACGTCGTTGGCGATGTTCATGGCGTTGCCGAACACGAGGCCGTTGACCGTGGACATGGCCGCGGTGAACCCCCCCGCCACGGCCAGGGCCGCCAGCGCGGTGGGGAGCACCTGGGCGGCCGCGAGCCCGTAGACCTTGTCGGCCTCCACCCCCGCAAGGCCCGGCACCAGAAGGGTGGCCGCCACGCCCACCAGCGTGGTGCAGGTGATCAGGAGCACGCACAGCCCGCCGAACGAGAGCACCATGGCCTTGAAGCCGTTGGCCGTGCGGCTGGAGTAGGCGTGCATGAAGGGCTGGGGAAAGCAGATGCACCCCAGGCACATGGCCGCCGCATACCCGAAGATCATGGGGTAGGTCCACACCTTGCCCCCCCTGGCCCCCAGCTCGAAGAGCTCGGGGTGGCGGGCAAAGACCTGGTCCATGGTGGCCAGGAAGCCGCCGTTCTTCGCCATCACCGCGAAGAAGAGCACGAAGACCATCGCGCAGAAGAAGACCCCCTGGATGGTGTTGGCCCAGGCGGCCCCCTTCATGCCGCCCATCACCAGGTACACGGCGATGAAGACCGGCACGAAGAGCAGCCCGAACCGGTAGCTCACCAGGCCCTCGCTCATGGCTTCGAGCATGAGCCCGATGCCCTGCATCTGGGCCACCAGGTAGGGGATCGACGCGAGGATGGTGACGAGCGGGATGAGCAGCCGCATGGAAGTGCCGTAGCGCTCCCCGAAGGGGGCCCCCATGGACTGCCAGCCCCGCACCTTGCCCAGCAGGAAGGTCTTCTTGTGCATGTAGTACCAGAGGTACCCGAGGGGCACCAGGTTCACCGCCAGCACGTAGAGCGCGCCGAAGCCCGTGCGGTACCCCAGGCTCGACATCCCGAACATGGAGAACGCGCTCAGAAAGGAGGCGAGCAGGCTGAAGATGAGCACGAAGTAGCCCAGGCTCGAACCGGCCACGAAGTAGTCGTCGGCCGTGCGGGTGAACCCGCGGCGAAAGGCCACGTACCCCGCCCCCGTGGACGCCACGCAGATGGCGGCGATGATGAGCACCGAGATCATCGGTCCACCTCGACTTTCAGCTGCCGGGAATTGCGGCCGGCGGCCTGGAGGTCGCGCAGGAGGTCGGACATTTCTTCGTCCTCCAGGGCCTGGCCGCTGCGGAACAGGAAGTACCACTCCAGGGCGAAGAGGAGCGCGCTCGCCCCCAGCGCCACCACGGCCCAGGAGGGCATACCCAGCCATCGGGACGCGGGTCCGTAGGACCCGTAGCCCAGGGGAGACCAGACCAGCGGGGTCAGGATCAGGAAGGCGGCCAGGAAGAGCCGGCCTGCGGTACGGGATTTCTGCGCCATGTAGCCATTCCTCTCGGTGTGGGGTGTGCGCTCAGGCAGCCGCGGCCTGGTCGTCCAGGGTGCGCAGCTCGAACCGCCGGATCTTTCCGGTGGCGGTCTTGGGCAGGGCCTCCACGAACTCGACCCAGCGGGGGAACTTGTAGTGGGCGAGGCCGCGCTTGACGTGGTCCTGGATCTCCCGGGCCAGGGCGGGGGACGGCGCAAAGCCCTTCTTGAGCACCACGAAGGCCTTGGGCTTCACCAGGGTATCGGCGTCCCGGTGCCCCACCACCGCGCACTCCAGCACCGCCGGGTGCTCGATGACCGCGGCCTCCACCTCCACCGGGGAGACCCAGATGCCCCCCACCTTGAGCATGTCGTCGGTGCGCCCGGCATAGAAGAAGTAGCCGTCGGCGTCCTGGAAGAACTTGTCGCCGGTGTTCAGCCACTGCCCGAGCATGGTCTGCCGGGTCTTCTCGCGCTTGTTCCAGTATGAGGCGGCGGCGCTGCCGCCCTGGACGAGCAGGGTGCCGACCTCGCCCGGGGGCACGTCCCGGAGCCTCTCGTCCACGATGCGGGCCTGGTACCCGGGAACGAGCCGGCCCGTGCTCCCCGCCCGCACCTTGCCGGGCTGGTTCGAGATGAAGATGTGGGCCATCTCCGTGGAGCCGATGCCGTCGATGATCTCGACGCCGAAGCGGTCCTGCCAGCGCTTGAGGAGGTCGGCCGGCAGCGCCTCTCCCGCCGAGACGCACAGCCGCACCCCCTCCATCGCGCCCTCGGCCTCCAGGAGTTGGCCGTAGAGGGTCGGCACGCCGAAGAACAGGCTGGGCCGCGCCGCGGCAATGGTGCGGTACACCGCGTCCGGGGAGGGCCGGTCTGGCAGGTACACCGCCGTGGCGCCGACGCTGAAGGGGAAGTACAGGCCGTTGCCCAGGCCGTAGGCGAAGAAGAGCTTCGCGGCCGAGAAGCACACGTCGTCTTCCCGGATGCCCAGAACCTGGCTGCCGTAGGTCTCGGCGCAGCACACCATGTCGCCCTGGAGGTGCACCGTCCCCTTGGGCGCTCCGGTGGAGCCGGAGCTGTAGAGCCAGAAGCACACGTCGTCCCGGCAGGTGGGCGCGGGCGCGAGTTCGGAGGACTGGGCCGCGAGCAGGGAGCCGAGGGGGAGGTCTTTGCCTTCCACCGGGCCGCGGGCCACCACCACGGACTCCACGAACTCCAAGCGGTCCCGGATGGACGCCAGGGCGGGCAGGAGCGCGGCGTCCACCACCAGCACCCGAGCCCGGCTGTCGTTGAGCATGTACTCGTAGTCCTTGGGGCGCAGGAGCGTGTTCAGGCACACGGGAACCGCCCCGATCTTGATGGCCCCGAAGAACGCCTGGGGGTAGACCTCGGAGTCGAGCAGGAGGAGCGCCACCCGCTCCTCCATGCGCACCCCGAGGGAACGAAGGGCGTTGCCGAAGCGGTTGACCCCCGCCTGGACGTCGCCGTAGGTCATGGACCGGCCCTCGCACGCGACGGCTACCTTGTCGCGCCGCCCTTCGCGCACGTTGCGGTCCACGAAGTAGTCGGCCGCGTTGAATCGTTCGGGGAGCTGCTGGGGCGTGTCCATCGTGTCCTCCTCGCGTGGAGACGGCGTGCTGTTTGCCGGCCCGGCGGGCGCTTCGACCCCCAAGGTCCGGAGGCCCGCGTTTCGACGTTTCAGAACACCATTTGCCGTTGAGGAGGATGGTAGGCCGGGGGGGAGGTCGCCACAATCGGCGGCCCCCCGGTTGTTGACCCGGTGGAGGGCGGAGGGGGGATCGGTGAATCACCTATCGCTGAAGATCGAGATCGAAATGTAGGAGCCTGCTCCCGCAGGCGACTTGCCGCGCCAGCGGCAGGGAGAAGGGTCGGCCTTCGGCCGACATCGCCAGCAGGAGCTGGCTCCTACAGAGGAACCGGACCGGCTCCGCGCTCGACCGGTTACGCCCATTTCGATTTGGACGGTGCATCCAGTTGCCCCGTGCCGTCCGCGCGGCCCGCCCGAGAACCTGACGCAGGGCCCCAGTTTTCCCGCCCTCGAGGACTTCCGGGGCGGCTCAGCGGCAGCGGCGCGTTTCGGGCGGGCTACGGGGTTTCTCCAAGTTGTGTGCGCTGGTATCCTTCGGCGAGCCCCGCGGGGCCGGAGAGTCCGGCAACCCCGTACCGTGGACGCGTGCCCCCTGGCGGAACCCTCGACCGGCTGGGCACCCCTTCCTGGCGGAGGCCGCGTTGTCCCCTTTCGACACCGAGGAGCGCCTCGAGGCCCTCGCCCAGGAGGTGCGGCGGCTCGCCGACCGGGTGGCGAAGCTGGAGGCCGTCGCCGCGCCCCCCGCCACATCGCGCCCGGCGGCAGCCCCCGACGATTCATCGGGGGCACAGGCCGCAGCACCGGGGGCCGACGCGCCCTGGGGGCGCGCCAGCACGGTGCTCTCCCGCACCGCCCTGGTGTGCTTCGTCCTGGTGGTCGCGCTGGTGCTGCGCACCCTGGCCGACGCCGGCATCCTGGGGCCGGGACCGGGAACCGCCCTGGGGCTGGGGTACGCCGGGCTCCTGCTGGGGTGGGGATGGCTCTCCTATCCGCGGCGGCCGCCGGTCGCTTCCCTGGTGGCGGTCTGCGGCGCCCTGCTCCTG
>JBFLZB010000204.1 GCA_040756475.1 Thermodesulfobacteriota bacterium | reverse complement strand
TGGCCCCGCGTGGCGACTCGCGGCTCCGCGGGGGTCTGGGCGATGCACTCGGGGGGGAGGACGTAGGTGAAGTCGCCGGGCCTCAAGGATGCAACGGCTCAGCGGGGGAGACCGGCTGCCCTCAGGTACTGGAAGAGCTCTCCCTCCGGGGAGAGGACCAGGACGTCCTTGTCCTTGAAGGCCCGGGAGTAGACGTCGAGGCTCCGGGTGAAGGCGTAGAACTCCCGGTCCCGGTTGAAGGCCTGGGCGTAGATGCGGGTCGCGGCGGCGTCCCCCTCGCCCCGGGTGCCCTGGGCCTCGCGGTACGCCTCGGCCAGGATGATGGCGACCTCCTTGTCTGCCTGGGACCGGACCTGGCGCGCCACCTCTTCGCCCTCGGACCGGTACAGGTGGGCCTGCCGGGTGCGTTCGGCCTTCATCCGGGCGTAGACCGCCCGTTCGTTGGCCTCGGGCAGGTCGGCCCGCTTGATGCGCACGTCCACCACCTCGATCCCGAACTGCCGGGCCGACTCCGCGGTGCGCCGGGTGACGTCGGCCATGATCTGGGGCCGGCTGGTGGCCACGATGTCGATCAGGTCGTAGCGCCCCAGCTGCTCGCGCACCTGGGAGTAGATGATGTCGTCCAGGCGTGCCTGGGCGCCCATCTCGTCCCGCACGGTCTGGTAGAAGGTCAGGGGGTCGGAGATGCGCCACCGGGCGTAGTTGTCGACCTTGAGGTTCTTCTTGTCCCGGGTGATGAGCTCGCGGGCCGTCGCGTCGTACTCCAGGTAGCGCGAATCGTAGGTGATCACGTTCTGGACGAAGGGGAGCTTGAAGTGGAGTCCCGGTCCCTTCACGCCGCCCACGGGCTTTCCGAGCTGCACGACGAGGGCGGTCTGGGTCTCGTCGACGATGAAGAAAACGTTGCCAAGGGCCAGGGCGGCCACGACGACGGCGATGCCGAGAATTTTCAAGGGCTTGGTGCTCATCTCACTTCACCTCCCTGGGCGCGAAGGCATCCAGCGGGAGCACCGGGAGGACCCCGCTGCCTCCCTTGCCATCGGCCATCACGATCTTGGCCTTGGAGAGCACGTCGCCCATGGCATCCAGGTACAGGCGCCTTCTCGTGACCTCCTTGGCCTGCTCGTACTCCTTGAGCAGGGCTTCGAACCGGGCGGCGTCGCCCTCGGCCGTGGCGACCTTTGTGGCCCGGTAGGCCAGGGCCTGGTTGAGGCGCTCGGCCGCCTCTCCCCGGGACTTGGGGAGGATGTCGTTGGCGTAGGCCTCGGCCTCGTTGCGGAGGCGCTCCCGGTCCTCCCGGGCGCTGGCCACGTCGCGGAAGGAGTCGATGACCTGGTCGGGGGGGTAGACGTCTTGCAGCCTCACGAAATCGATCTGGATCCCTCCCTCGTAGATGTTGAGCGTGTTCTGCAGGAGGTCGCCGGACTCGATCTGGATCTTCTCCCGCTGCTCGGTGAGCACGTCGTCCACCAGGTTTCGTCCCACGATCTCGCGCATGGAAGCCTCGGCGGCGGCCCGCACGGCCCCGTCGGGGTCGCGCACCCGAAAGAGGAACTGCTGCGCGTCCCGCACCCGGTACTGCACGATGAACTCACAGGAGACGATGTTCTCGTCCCCGGTGAGCATGAGAGCCTCGGCCGGCACCCGCTGGAAGCGCGCCGGGGGGCCGGAAGCCACGGTGCGAAAGCCCACCTCCACACGGCGCACCTGGGTCACCTTGGGCGTGAGCACGCTCTCCACGGGGTAGGGCACGTGCCAGTGGGGCCCGGGCGCGGTGGTGCGGGAATACTTGCCGAAGCGCTTCACCACGCCCACTTCGTCGGGGTTGACGATGTAAATGCCCGTGGCGGCCCAGACCAGCAGGGCCACCAGGATCACGATGCCCACGAGTCCGCCCGGGACCGCGCCCGAGAACCGCCCCTGGAAGCGCCCCTTGAGCTCCTCGAGAATCTCCAGGGGGTCCCGCGGTCCCCCTCCCCCCCCGAATCCGCCACCGCCTTCCTTCCAGGACATCGATACCTCCACTCCGCTAAGGTCTGCTGCGATCTCGCGCCACCCTACCGGCCCGCCGCCGGGGCGTCAACGGCTTTCGGAAGCCGCCCCTCGGCCCAGACCACCAGCGCCCCGCTCGCCAGGATGAGCCCGCCGCCCAGGAGCGAGTGCGGAGCGAGGCGTTCCCCCAGCACCAGGGCGGCGAGGCCCACGGCGAGCAGCGGTTCCAGGTACCCGAGGATGGCCGCCGTCTGGGCCCGCACCCGTCGGAGCCCCGCCAGGTACAGGAGCGCCGCCCCGGTGGCGTGCACCACGCCGAGCAGCACCAACGCGCCCAGGACCACGGGCTCCCGGGGCAGGCCGAGCAGGAGCAGGCCGGGCAGGACCACCAGGGCGACGACCCCGTTCTGGACGAAGAGCAGGGGCAGGGCCGCCACCCGCAGGCACAGCGCCCGGGCCACCACGATGAGCACCGCGTAGGCCAATCCGCTCGCGGTGCCCAGCAAGAGCCCCTGGAGGTGGCGGTCCTCCCAGGACCAGTGAATGCCGGGCAGCAGGAGCACCATGCCCGCGCCCGCCAGGAGGAGCGACACGGGGGTCACCGGCAGCACCCGCTCCCCCAGGGCCAGGGGAGCGATCAGGGCCACGAACACGGGGGCCGTGTAGTGGGTGAGCACCGCGTTGGCCACGGTAGTGCGCTCGTACGCCGTGAGGAAGCAGACGTGGTTGGCCAGAAAGAGCAGCCCCATGAGGACCAGGGGCAGGCGGTAGGTGCGGGGCCACAGGGCCGCCGGCGCGCCCCCCCAGCCGACCCAGAGCGCGGCCGCGGCGGCGGCGGCCACGAGCCCGACGTACCCCGTGAGCGCCCACGGAGGAACCGGGAGCCAGCGCACCGCGAGGCCCCAGCTCGACCACACGGCCATCGCCGCCCCGATCTGGAGGGGCCCCGCGTGCCTCACGAGCCCCCGCCGGCCAGGGCTTTGAGGCGCTTGAGATCTTCCCAGGCCTGGCGCTTGGCCGCGGGGTTTCGCAGGAGATAGGCGGGGTGAAAGGTGGGCACGACGGGTATGCCCCGGACACGGTGCACCCTTCCCCGGAGCCGGGAGATGGGCGTGTCCGCCCCCAGGAGGTTCTGGGCCGCGCAAGCCCCCAGGGCGCACACGGCCGCCGGCCCGATGGCCTCGAGCTGCCGCCACAGGAAGGGCAGGCAGGTCTGGGCCTCGTCCGGCAGGGGCGTGCGGTTGCCCGGGGGCCGGCACTTCACCACGTTGGCGATGTATGCCCGGCTGCGGTCGAGCCCGATGGCGCCGAGCATGCGGTCCAGAAGCTTGCCGGCCCGGCCCACGAAGGGTTCCCCCCGGCGGTCCTCCTCTTCCCCGGGGCCCTCCCCCACGAAGACCAGCCGGGCCCCGGGGCTGCCCACCCCGAACACCAGATGGGTCCGCCCCTGGGCGAGGCGGCAGCGCCGGCAGTCTCCCAGGTCGTCGCGCACCGCCCGCAGCGCCCCCTCCCCATCCCTGCCGCCCGCGGTCCGAGCCTCTGAAAGGGCGCCGGATGGGACCTCGCCGGCCGGCGCCGGCCGGAGGTCCCGGGCCGCCGGAGCTGCCGCCGCGGTTCCCGGCACGATCCACGCCCCCGACGCGTGCGCGAAGCGCAGGGCTGCCTCGAGGGAGCGTTGAAGTTCCGCCGCGGAGGAGGGGGGCTTCGACATGGGCCTTGCATTCTAGGGGAGCGCGCCCCTACCCTTCAAGCGGGGGTTCGCCCCCCCTGCCCCCGTTGCGACGGAGACCCGGTGACCCAGCCGCCCCCCCCTCCCAGGACCACCGGCCGGTGGGTCGCGGCCTCTCTCGCCCTGGCCTACATGGGGGCGATCTTCGCCCTCTCCCACACGGCGCGCCCGCCGCTGCCCGACTTTCTCCGGGGCTGGTCCGACAAGCTCCTCCACGCCCTGGAGTATGCGCCCCTTGCCTTCCTCTGGGGCTGGGCCTTCTCCGGGCCGCCCCGGCGCCGCGCGCTGCTCGGCTGGGCCGTCGCCGGCCTCTTCGGCCTCACCGACGAGCTCCACCAGTGGTTCGTTCCGGAACGCCACGCGAGCGCCCTCGACTGGCTCGCCGACCTCGCGGGGGCCGCCGCGGGGTCCGCCCTGTTGGCCTGGGTCCTGGGGAAGCGGGAACGACACGACACCTGCTCCTGATATGGCGCCGAGCGCTTCGCGGAACCACGCACACCCTCTTCGTCCGGAGCGCGGTTTCCCTCCTTTCGCCGCCCTCCGGCCCTTTTTTGTCTGCCTCCGCGGCCACTGCGGGAACTTTCGCGTGGTCCGGGTCCCCTCACGTCGGCACTGCCGCCGAACCCGCTTCGCCCAAGCCCCCCTCATTGCCGCCCCGCCCGCGCCCCACTGCGGGCGGCACTCGGCATCTTCCCGCTCCAGCCCACCGCAGGAAATGCCCTTTCGTCCCCCGGTGCGCGCCGCCGGCGGGCGTGCATCCAAACGGGCTGCCGGAGGACTTCCCGTCCCTCTTGCGTCCGCCCCCCACGATCAGGTACATATACCCCCTACCAGTACATGCGGAGGACGCCATGCCTCTCTGCGGACACGACCACACCCCGCTCATCCACCGCATCAACCGGATCGAAGGGCAGGTGAAGGGCCTGCGGAAGATGGTGGAAGACGACCGCGACTGCTTCGACGTGCTCAAGCAGGTCGCGGCGGTCACCGGGGCCATCCGGTCCCTGGGTATGGTCATCCTGGAGGAACACCTGAAGGGGTGCGTCGCGGGCGCCCCGCGGGAGGGGCAGCCGGTGGACCGCGAAGGGCTCATCCGGCAGGTAGTGGATCTCTTCAACAAGTTCGGCTGAGAGAGGGGGTGGGGATGATCGGTCGGTTCTCCCAGGGGGACGTCTATCGGGAGCTCGTGCGCTCCGGGGACTTCGTGCGCGTGGTCGCGGCGGGCGCTCTGGCGGCAATCAGCTTCCTGTGGGACCTGGGGGGCGAGGCCTCCCGGATCGGCACGGGGCTGGCCCTGGCCTCCGTGGCACTGAACGGCGTGCCGATCGTGTGGGGCGCCCTGCAGGGGCTCTGGCAGCGGCGGGTCAACGTCGACGAGCTCGTGGCCATCGCCATCGTCGCCTGTTTGATCGAGGGAGAGTTTCTCACGGCCGCGGTCGTGAGCTTCGTGATGGTCCTGGGATCCCTGGTCGAGGAGGCCACCACGGCGTCGGCCCGCAACGCCATCCGTTCCCTCATGGAGCTCTCGCCCGAGACGGCCGTGCTCCTGGTGGAGGGCGAAGCGCGCTCGGTGCCGGTCTCCCAGGTCCGGGTGGGGGATCGCCTCCGGGTGCGGCCGGGGGAGCGCATCCCGGTGGACGCCCGGGTCTGCCTCGGCGTGACCGCCGTCGACGAGTCGTCGGTGACGGGCGAGCCCCTGCCCCGGGAGCGCTCCCCGGGAGACGAGGTCTACGCCGGCACCCTCAACCAGACCGGGGTGATCGAGCTCGAGGCGAGCCGTGTCGGACAGGACACGACCCTGGGCAAAGTGATCCGCCTGGTGTCCGAGGCCGAAGCCCACAAGCCCGAGGCGGTCCGGATCATCGACCGCTACGCCCGCTGGTTCACCCCCGCCATCCTCGCCTGCGCGGCGGTGGCCTGGGCGGTGACGGGGGAGGTTTCCCGGGGAATCACCGTGCTCATCGTCGGCTGTCCCTGCGCGCTGATCCTGGCCGCCCCGACGGCCATCGTGGCGAGCCTCGGTCGGGCGGCGCGGGCCGGCATTCTGGTGAAGGGGGGGCAGTTCCTGGAGGAGGTGGGCCGCGCCGCGGCCGTGCTCTTCGACAAGACGGGCACGCTGACCCAGGGCCGTCCACGGCTGGCCCTGGTAGTCGCGACACAAGGCGTGGACGCCGGCGAGGTCGTGCGCCTGGCCGCCTGCGTCGAGCAGCACAGCACCCACCCCCTGGCCCGGGCGCTCGTGGCAGCCGCCGCGGAGAAGGGGCTCGCCCTGTGCCCCGCGGACGAGTCGGCAACCGAGATCGGCGTGGGGGTGCGCGGCCGGGTGGAGGGACGCTGGGTCGAGGTCCTGGGCGCCGAGCGGGCCGCAGCGCTCCCCCCCGAGCTCGAGGCGCCCCTGGTCCGGTTGCGGGACGAGGGCGCCACCGTGCTCGCCGTCCTGCGCGACGGCATGCCCCTGGGGCTTCTGGCCGTGGCCGACCCGATCCGCCCCGAGGCCGTGGCGACGGTGGCGAAGCTTCGGGCCCTGGGCTTCGGCCACGTGGGCATCCTCTCGGGCGACCACGAGAGGTCCGCCCGGCTCGTGGCGGACTTCGTCGGGGTGACCGACGCGTGGTCGGGACTCAAACCCCAGGACAAGCTCGCGCTCACCCGGGACGTGCAGGAGCGCTTCGGGCCGGTCGTCTTCGTGGGCGACGGGATCAACGATGCGCCGGCCCTGGCCGCGGCCAACGTGGGGGTCGCCATGGGGGCGGCGGGCACCCACGTTGCCCTGGAGACTGCGGACATCGCGCTCATGAACGACGACCTCGCCCGCCTGCCCTTCCTGGTAGAATTGAGCCGCGCCACGCGCCGGCGCATCCGCTGGAACATTGCCGTCGGCATGGGGTTCAACGCCTTCGCGGTCCTGGCCGGCGGCGCCGGCGTCTTCGACCCGATCGCCGGCGCACTGGTGCACAACCTCGGCTCGGTGCTCGTCGTGATCTCCTCCGCGAGCCTGGCGTTCACCCCGGTCCCCCGCCCGGAGGGCGCGCCCGCGGCGCGCATCCACGAACCCGGAGCAACCGATTCCCCGCCTGCCCGGTAAGCAGCGGGCAAAGGAGGTCCCTGCCATGAAGCTCCGCTGCTGCGCCTCGCGACTCCTGGTGCTCGTCTGGCTCCTCGCCCCGCTGCCGGCCCTGGCCGCTCCCGGCCCGGGGACGTACGAGGCCCTCGCGACGTTCCATGGCCACACCTGCGGCGGGTCGATTCTCGGGGCGCGCATGGGGGCTGCCGCGAAGGCGGCCCTGGGGGACAGTGCGACGATGGGCAAGGTCCGCGCCGTCTACTACGCCACGGCCTGCCCGCTCGACGGCATCCAGGTGACCACCGGGTGCACCCTCGGCAACGGCACCATCGAGGTGAAGGACGAGAAGGAAATGAAGCTGCGGCTCACCGTGGACGGGCTGCCCGGGTTGGTCGAGGCCAGGCCGACGGACGCGGCGCTGGCGCTCGGCAAGGAGTCCAAGGACCTGGCCAAGAAGGCGAGGGAGCTCCCCCAGGGATCGCCGCAGCGGGTAACGCTGGAGGCACGGGTGGCGGAGATCTTCGCCGAGCTCAAGGCCGCGCCCGATGCAGAGGTGGTGCAGACGATCCTCATTCGGTAGGAGAGACGGCGATGACGTTGCGCATCCGCTCGCGCCCGGCCTTCCTCTTCGAGGCGCTGCTCCTTTTCCTGGCCCTCTTCGGCGGGTTCCAGCAATGCCTCGGAGGCGAAGAGGAAGAAGGCTGCGCCCAGCCCGTGCCCGAGGACCAGGCAACCATCCTCTCCGGGGCGACGGTCTGGTCGGGGGAGATCCGGCTGGAGGGCACGGTGGTCGTGGCCGGGGGCGCCACCCTGACGGTGCGGCCGGGCACCCGGGTGCACTTCGCGCTGCCCGAACCGCGGGCGGATGCCGACCCCCCTCCCTGGCTCCTCGTGCTCGGGAAGCTCGAGGCACAGGGGACGGCCGAGCAACCCGTCGTGTTTTCGCCCGAACACCCACGGGTAAACGGCACCGAGAACATGGTGGAGGGACGGGACGGAGCGGAGCTGCGGCTCGCCCACAGCCGCGTTGATCGCGGGCCGGGGGCGCTGCACCTGCACCCCACCCC
>JBFLZB010000203.1 GCA_040756475.1 Thermodesulfobacteriota bacterium | reverse complement strand
GAGGTGCCGGGCGTCGTCGCAGCCGGCCTCCACCCGGACCGGCAGGGCGACGTCGACCGGCAGCCGCCCGGCCTCCACCAGGAGCCCCACCGCCCGGTGCCGGCGCTCGCCGGCGATGAGCCAGTAGCTGCCCGGGAGGTCGGGGCGCGGCCGCACCAGGAGGCTCTGCTTGACCCCGCCCGCCGTGACGATGCTCTCGGCGAGCTCCTCGAGGGGCTCCGGGGCGAAGTGCCGCCGGGGGTTCAGGGGGCTCCGGTCGATGACGTTCCAGGGCAGGAATGCCAAGTCGCGAGCGCTCTCCGGAGCCAATTCCTCGACGGTGGCCGGCGCCGCGGCCGCTCCCTCCCGAGTCCGCCGGCCGCGGGCCTCGGCCAGCCGGTCGGCCAGGTGCAGCTCGGCGGGGTTCGCCTTCTTCCTGCCGCCGCGAACGCCGTTCGTGCCTTCGGTCTTCATCTTTCTCGCGGGCTCACTCATCGTTCCCTCCCTTCGCTCCGAGCCGGCCCGAGGTGAGCAGGCTCACGAACCAGTGCTTGTCGACCTTGCCCAGGTGGATCTCGCCGAGGTGCTCCAGGACGAAGCGCCGGAGATCGGGCTCCAAGACGAGCCACTGGTCCCCGCCCTGGGCCGCGGTGCGCAGCGTGCCCCGGGGCTTGGCCCGGAGCATACCCATACGGATCCAGCGAACCACCGTCGTGGGGTCCACTCCGAAGCACATCGCCACGCTGCGCGCCGTGTAGCCCTCGCGCTCGGACCGGAGGTGCCGGCGGGTGAGCTGGATCTTGATGGCCGCGTGGGTTCGGGGGTAACCCGCACGGCGCAGCTTCAGCGCCAGGCGATCGAGGCCCAGGTGGGCGTTGCGCTCGAGGAGGGCGAGCTCGGCGGCGCTCCAAGGGGCCGGCTTCCGCACGGTCTGGTAGCACCCCAGCGCCGCGGCCCAGCGGCCGAGCCGCCAGCGGGGGATGTTCCAGGCCGCGCTCAGGCGCCGAAGCGCCGGCCGCCGGCCCCGGGGCGGCTCGGCGTAGAGGCGCCGGAGCTCCCGCTCGAGCTCGGGCGTGAGCACCCACTTGGGGCGCTTGCCCTTCCGGTTGCCGGCGCGCTCTTCTCGCGCCGGAAGCATGGCCGCCTCGCTCACCACTGGATCAGACACCCTTCGAAGGGCAGGCCGTGGACGCGGTCGAACCAGTCCACCAACTCGGCCACGTCGGTGAAGCCGTCGGCCCGGGCGAAGGCCTCGCCGGCGGAGAGGGCCAGGAGCTCGCCGGCCACCAGGATGTCGCCGCCGCGGCTGACCCGGACCGGCCGCACGGCCTTGCAGAGAACCTGGCGGAGCTTTCGGCAACCCTGGGTCCGCATGCCGGCGTAGAGGTGCAGGGTCTGCCCCGCCTTGGGGTCACGCCCGTCGCGGCGCCGGGCGCGCAGGGTCTGGCGCTTCTGGCCGGACTCGACCAGCGGGGCGAAGCGGGCGGCGAAGTTCAGCGCGGGCATGGGGCCTCCTTGGTGTTTCGGCTCGCCACGATCCGCCCCTCGGGGAAGACCTGCCGGGCCACGAGCACGTGGTGGGCCTCTTCGGCAGAGTAGCCCTTGAGATGGGCGAGCTCCTCGCGGAGGAGGGGGGCGTGGTCGGGGTACTGCTGCCGGGCCAGGGCCAGGAGCGCCGGGGTCTCGGCGATGAGGTAGGGGATGCCGCCCCGGCTCTCGCCCCGCACGCAGAGGAGCGGCGCGGGCTGGGGATCCTGGGCCGCGGGGACTTCCGGTTTTTCGACCGGGTTCGAGGCCAGGTGGAACACGGGCGGCAGACCGGCCAGCACCCAGGCGCGCACGTCGCCGCCCGCCTGGGCGTACTCGCCGGGGTCCTTGCCGGCGGGCACGGGCCAGCGACGGGCCCGGGGGTAATGCTGCAGCCACCAGCGGGCCGCCTTGCCGCCGGCCTGGTTCGCGTCCAGGTCTGTGGCCACCAGGATGGCCAGGGCCCGGGCCAGCACCGCGGCGGCGGACTCCCTGGGCTTGGCGGTGGCCGTGGTGAGCGGCAGAACCTGCACCAGGTCGCCGGCGGCGTGGGCCACCAGCAGGGCGTCGAGGTCGCTCTCGACCACGACCACGGCCCGGGCGGCGAGGTCGCCGAGCAAGACCAGGTCGTTGCCCGCCCCGGGCACCTGGTAGTAGCGGGGCCGGCCCTCCTCCACGTGCTCGCGCCGGATGCGCAGCCGCACGACAATCCCGGTGGGGGCCAGGGTGGGGATGAGGATGCCGGCCGGGAGCCAGAGCTTCTTGGGCTTGCCGTCGGACCGGAGCTCCTGGGGCAGGCCCCAGGCGGCCCGCGGCCGGTAGACGTCGCGGGCGATCCAGCCCAAGCGGTAGCGCTCGACGGCCGGGCGCGGCAGGCCCCGGCCGGCCAGGTAGGCCAGCGCCTGCGGAGCCGCCAGCAGGGCCTCGTGGGCGGTGGCCACGAGCTTGGCCGCCCGGGCCTGCCACTGCTCCTCGGGCGTAGTGGCCGGCGCGGGCACGAACTCGGGCGCCTGGGCCGGCGGCGCCGGCGGCCGGAGGCTGCGCAGGGGCCGGGAGCGAGGAGCCAGGGCGTCGTCCCGGGCCGGGCAGCGGGTGGCCGGGCAGGTGACGGACGAGCACCGCAGCCCGAGCTCGGCGTGGGCCTGCGGGCAGCTGAGGCCGCAGAGCCGCAGGAAAGCCACCTCGCCGCCCGAGTGCTCGCACCCCCGGCAGTAGAAGACCCAGCTGCCGCGCCGCTCGGTGACCACGAACCGGTCGTTCCCGCCGCACTCGGGGCACGGCCCGGCCCACTCGCGGGGGGTTTTCTTCTTCAATCCAGGGATGCGGGCCTGGGCGAGTTCGAGGAGGCGCATTTCACAAGCTCACTTCTCATCCTGTCATCATGGGGTCATCATGCTTCATCATGCCCTATTAACTATTTGATTTTATTTTCTTTTTTTCTCAAACCAAGATGAAATGATGAATATCCCAAGAACTAGCAGACGAAAAAAGGAAAAGAGAAAGCAGAAGAAGGGCACACCCGCGTACGCGCGCGCGTGCCTGGGATTTTCATCCTCTCATCATGGCTTCGTGGTTTTTTGCCCGCCGTTCCGCCAAACACCCCCCCATGATGAGCCATGATGACCCCATGATGAGCCATGATGATCCGCCCCGCCCCCCTCGGTAGATCTCTCCAGGACGAGAAGGTCATCCTGTCACCTCGTGCACTTCGAGCCCGTAAACCTTGAGATTCCCCCCCACGACCTCGGTCTTGTACCCCTTGCGCCGGAGCTGGTCGGCGAGGCTCTTCTTGGTGGGGATGTAGCGCTTGTCCTCGTCGACGCTCTCGGCGTACCACTTGCCGAACTGCTCGTAGAGCCAGGCGAAGCGGATGGTGCGCTCGGCCGATACCCGGGTGGCCTGGGCCTCGAGGAAGCGCTCGAGGTGGTCTTCGTCGCGGCGCACGGCCTCGGCCGCGGCCAGGATGGCCTTGGGCGGTTGGAGGCCGCCGAACTGCTGCCACTCGAGGCAGCCCTTGACGAGCCAGGCGAGGATGCCGGCGGGGTCGGCCAGGAGCCGGGCCTTGAGGGCCACGTCGCGCGGCCGGTAGAGGTGGGCGTTCTGGGGGTCGCGCTCCTGGTGGGCGGCCACGTCGGCGACGAAGCGCAGCGGGTACCAGAGGTAGACCAGCCGCCGGAAGAGCGCGAAGTCGGCTGCCAGGCCCTTGGGCGGGTGGTTGGTGTAGAGCACGAGCTTGTGGCTGGGCTGGAAGTTGATCTCGTACTTGTCGTGGGGGCTTCGGCCGTTGAGGGTGTCGCCGCCGGTGAGCCGCTTGACCTTGGCCGCCGAGATGCGGCGGTTCTGGTCGGTCTCGCTGGCCACGACCAGGCGCCGGCCGTGGAGCGCGATGATGTCGGCCGAGGCGCTGCCCGAGGTCTTGGCGTTCTTCTGGTCGAGGAGCATCTCGGGCTCGATGGCCCAGGAGAGCTCGCCCATGACCTCGCGCAGCACCTCGAAGAGGGTGCCCTTGCCGTTGGCCCCCTCGCCGATGAAGCAGGCGATGAAGTGCTCGGTGGTGAGGCCGGTGAGGGTGTAGCCGAGAAGCCGGCGGACGAAGGCAACCATCTCGGCGTCGCCCTGGTGGATCTCGTCGATGAAGCGTTCCCAGTCGGCGTTGACCTGGTCGATGCCCCGGTACTCGATGGGGATGGCCCGCACCAGGAGGTCGGCGGGATCCCCGGGCCGGAGCTCGCCGGTCTCGAGGTCGATGACGCCGTTGGCGCAGGGCAGGAGCAGGGGCTTGCGGTCGATTTCGTCACCGACGATGGCGAGAGGGTCCTCGATGCAGTGGGCCCAGGTGAGGCAGTTTCCCGCCCCCCGCACCGCCCGCAAGCGGTCGACACGCTTGTTGAGTTCCTTGCGGCGGGCAGCCGCCCGCTGGGCCAGATTCCCCACGGCCCCGGCCTTGGCCTTGGCCGCCGCCTCGCCGTCGTGGTCCTCGCGGCGGGCGCAGGCCTTGGCCTCTTCCTCGAAGTCGGCCTTCTGCTCCTCGAGCTCGCGGATTTCTTGGGAGACCCGGGCGGCGTGGGTCTGGTACCGCAGCGCCACCTGGTCTACCGCCGCGGTGGCTTCGTTCATACGGTCGGGCGCCCAGTGGTGGGCATTCCACTTGAGCCAGGTGCCCGTGGCCTTGTTGTGCAGGTACCGCCCCCGGTGGAGCGTCGCGTAGAGCACGCCGTCGCCGCGCTCGTTGTTTGCCAGACACGAGAGCACGAAGCGCGGGTCGTCGGGCCCGTCGCCGCCCTCGGCCGGGTCCCCCGGGGTGTCTCCCTGGAGCTGTTCGGCCTCCTCCCGCGTGCGTGCCTCCACCTGGGCGCGCAGGGCCCCGAGGTCGACGACGTTGTCCTTTCCCCCGTCGCTCACGGGCTCCCCGCCAGGCGCCGCTGCCACGCGCGCACGGTGTCGGGAGAGAGACGGCAGGCCTGGGCGATCACCGGCACCGCGGCCCCGGCCGCAGTGAGCAGCCCGACGAGCACCACCTGGCGCTCGTCGGCCACCGACCCGTGCAGCGGGGTCCCTGTGCGGTAGGTGACCCACTGCCCGCACCCGTTGCAGTGCACCCGCCCCCCCTTCTCCCACGTGGCCGCCTGCCGCCCCTCGAAGCGCGCGCCGCAACCGGGGCACCGCGGCCCCTCGGGGCACCACGCCCGTTGCAACAGCCCCCGTGCCGCAACTGGATCGATCAGCCCGACCGCCTCATCGAGCATGAGCTAACCCCCTGCCAACGCTAAGAATTCCATTCTTCCAACCCTTCACAACATCCCATGCGGACCCGAAATCCGGGGCTTTCGGAACCGCAGGCACAGAAATAGGGGGAAGGACCCGCGAGGGCCGAGCCCATGATGCAGCTGCCTCCGATGTTAGGTTGCCGGCTCCCAGGATCTCTGTCTCTTTCTGGACAGTCGCCAAAAAGGGGTGCGGGGAGGACGGCAAACCACGGTGGCCGGGCTGCTCGGCATCCCTTGAATCAACCAGGCGAGAGAGCAAGAACGTCATGGGTTGCCCTCAATCATTGAGCAGGGCCGACATCACCGGGCAGTTCGCCGCGTGCTCGAAGCGGGAGAAGCACCAGGTACAGGGCCCCCACGGATTCACCGGCCACAGGGCCGGGCAGCCCACGGCGTGGCTGTCGGCGGGGTCGCCGCACCAGAGGCACAGGCCCGCCAGGCGCATCGCGTCCAGGGCATCCAGCTCTTTCGCCAGCGCACTCACGCCACGGCGCCGCCACGTTCACCGGCCTGGCTCTTCCAGGAACGGCAGGTAGCCCGGAGCAGCACCACGAAGCCCCCCACGCCGCACCGGCTCGGCGGGCTGTCCCATTCGCCACGGCTCGGGTCCTGGCGGCGGTGGAGGCAGCGGGCGCAGCTCTGCCACGCCGGGTTCTCGCGGTAGCGCTGGCGCTGCTTGGCGCGTGCGAAGCCGTTCACGGTGGGCCTCCTCGAGCAAAGGGTCACGGTGCGCCGCCAGGTCCACGGGCTCGGGGCGCGCGGGCATGGAGAGCGCGGCAATCCATCGGTCACAGCCCAGCGCCCACCCGCCGGGCATCGCCGGAGTCCAGCACACCCCTTCGGGCTGCCGGCACCGCGGGGCCAGCCCCCACCAGGTCAGATAGGCACACCCGCCGCACCCTGCCATCAGAGCCAGCCCCCGCACCGGGGGCATACGGGGCAGTCGGGTCAGGTGACCCGGTGGCCACAGTGGGGGCAGGTCATGCCGCGGGCTCCTCGCAGTCGGCGTGGTCCTGGAAGAACGCCTTGCCGCGCCTGGCGAACTGCCGCACCGACACCGGCTTGGGGCCGAGGTCCTCCACCTCGCCGCAGCGCTTGCACCGGAACCCGAAGGGATCCCCGTCGCGGCCGTCGCAGAACACGACCCAAGTCGGCTCGCTCATCGCTTCTTCCTCTTGGCCGGCTCCTCTACCTCCACCACCACCGCGCAGATCGCACGGCGGCCCGTCCGCCGCAGCGCGGTCTCCACCACGGCCTCGCGGGCATCCTCGCCCCGCACGCTGGCGAAGAGGGGGCAGCGAAGCCCCGCCAGGAGGTCGCGCACCTCTCCCAGGGGAAGGCGCGTGGTCTGCGCTGCCGGCGTCACAGGGGCACCGCGGCGGGCAGGGAGTAGGCGAAGGCCTCCCGGTAGCAGGGGTGCACGAAGGTGGCCAGGGGGAAGGGGATGAAGAGGCGCTCGCCCCAGATCAGCACCTCGGGCAGGCACACGAAGGCGGGGATGCGAACCGTGCCGATCTGGCGGCAATCGGCGGTGTGGAGGGTGACCTGAATCGTGGGATCGTCTGGGGTCATGTGGCCACCTCCAGGGCTGCGAACGCCGTTCGCGGGGGCAGAGAGGCCTCCGCGCGCCAGCCCTCCACGCACGCGGGGCAGATCCCGTGAGAGATGCCTCCCGGCGCACCGCGGGCCGGCTTCACGCCGAGCTCGGCGCCGCACCACGCGCACACCGACCGGATCACGTCGGAGGGTGTCATGGCGCCGTCTCCAGGCGGCGCAGCCGCCCGCGCAGGGCCTGGGCTACGCGCTTCTGGAGCCCGGGCACTTCCAGTGCAGCTACGCACTGCTCGCGGGAGAACCGCGCCACCGCTGCCACGCGATCCTTGCTGTCGATGGCCTCGACCCATTCGCGGTGGCCGTATCCATAGTCGGTTTCGTACCTGAAGGGGTTCTCGCGGTCTCTCATCGCAGCGGCACCCCGGCGAGCACCAGCGCCAGCACCATGCCCAGGGCCGTGCCCACCAGAATCACCAACAGGGCCAGAATCGTCCCTGCCAACTCCGCCGCGTCGCGCCATGTGGCGATGCCCATCTCCCGAAGCAGCTCACGCATGCGGCACCTCGCGAAAAAGTCCCGGGGGCCGGAGGAGGGCCCCCGGGCAAGGGCCGGCCGGGGTGGCCGGAGTCGCTCGAAAGAAGAGGAGGCCTCTCACCTCCATGGGCCTGGGTTCGCCTGGTGACTCTCCAGGGCTCCCGGTGGGCTCCGGCCGGGGTTACCTCCGCAGTGGGGGGCGCGCTGAACCCCGAAAGTGCATGACCCCTGGTGGCCGCTCTTTGGTTCCCGCAGAAGCGGCCGAAACTGCGTGCTCCGGGGTGCCTTCGAGGGCAACCCTATGGCCCGAAGCGGGGCCTCTTCGTGGGGGGAGCGCGGGCGGCAGCTTTCGCCGGTCACCAGATGCCTGGAGGGGGGCCGTCCCTGCCGTCTAGGCCCCCGGCACACCCTCTCCGCTTGCCCTCGCGGGGCAGCTCCCCCCTCTCCTTGGGGTTTCGAGAACATCCCGGTTACCCTCGTCCGGGGCCGCGCTCTGGCGGCGGGTTAGGC
>JBFLZB010000202.1 GCA_040756475.1 Thermodesulfobacteriota bacterium | reverse complement strand
CAGGCACACTGCTGTCACGCTTCGCATCTCACACTCCTTCGGGGTGGGGCGGGGCCCGATTGTGGAACGGGCGTCTCTCGCCCGGCCGGGCCCCCACGGTTTCCAATACTGTACGGTACGGTATTGGCGTGTGCGCAAGATACTGTACCGTACAGAACGAGTCAAGTAAGAATTTCGTCGTCCAAGAATTCTTCGATCGCCGGGGTCGGGGACTTTCGGCAGCGGTCCCGAGTGCCCCAGTCCCCCCCCGGCCACCCCGTGCGTTGAGCGTGGCCGTTGTGCGGAGTTCCTGTCCGGAGGTTTCAGGGGAACTCGTCTTGACCACCCGGTGTCCTGTACCGTACGGTTTCAGGCTGATTGGGCGCGCCGGTGCCCGGCACCGGGCGGGACCGGGTCGGAGTCGGGACGGCGGCCGTGCGGCGAGGGTTTGGAAGTGTGCCGGGAGGCGGCGGGAAGGGGTCGGGATGTCGGAGGGAAGGAACCGAAACGTGCCCGCGCGGGCGGCCGGCCAGAGGCGGCGCAAGGCCATTCTGGAAGCGGCCTATGCCCTGTTCACGGAGAAGGGGTACGCGGCCGTCACCGTCGACGACATCATCCGCGTCGCCGGGGGGTCCAAGTCCACGATTTACGGTTTGTTCGGCAACAAGGAAGGCGTGCTCCAGGCCGTCATCGAGGACCTGGCCCGGGAGATGATCCGGGAAATCGAGTCGGCAGCCCCCGGGGGGGGCACGCCGCGCCAAGCGCTCACCCGCATCGGAAAGCGGATCGCGGCGCTCGCATTGTCCGAGAACGCCATCAATCAGTACCGGCTCGCGGTCGCCAACGCAAAGCCTCTCCCGAACCTCTCGCGGCTCTGGTACGAGTCGGGGCCGAAGACGACCTTCGAGGGGCTGGCGAGCTATCTGGAGCGCGAGACCCGGGCCGGCAGGCTGCACGTGCCGGACCCCGTCCGCGCGGCCGTGTTCTTCCTCGGGATGGTGATCTTCAAGGACCACCTCACCATGTCCATCGGTGCCGATCCCCCCTCCGAGGCCGAGAGGGCGCAGCTCGTGCGCGATGCCGTCGAGGTCTTCCTGGCCGCCTACGGTCCCCGAGCCGCAGCGCCGAGCCCGGGCAGCCCTTGACGGGCACCGGCAGGAAGCGGTACAGGCGTCCGAGCAACCGCCGGTTCCCCCACCCGCAGGAGGACGTCATGACCGACCAGGAAAAGATCGATGCAATCCGGCAGCGTGCTCGGGGCAACTTCTCCCTCGGCTACAACTGCGCGGAGTGCATCACCGAGGCTGTGCTCTCCCTCTCGGAGACCGGTCTGCCCGAGGAGGCGAAGAAGCTCGCCACGGGGTTCGGCGGCGGCATCGGCCTGTACGGGGACACCTGCGGTGCCCTGGCGGGGGCGGTAATGGCTGTGAGCGCGGTCCACGGGCGGGCGTCGCTGCCCGAGGGCGGCGACCGCAAGGAGGTGGCCGCGAGGTCCAAGGAGGAGCTCTACGGCCGGCCCGGTCTCTACCGGCTGTTCAACCAGATTCCCAACCGCTTCCGGGAGAAGTTCGGCACCACCCTGTGCCGCGAGATCACGACCGCGTGGCAGGACCAGTGGCTCTGCCGGGAGCACGCGCTGCACTGCCGCGAGGTCATCACCGAGGCGGCTGCCATCGCCGCCGAGCTCATCGTCGGAGACCGGGAGGAGCTGGCCTCGCGGCCGTTTGGCGAGAACGTGGAGAAGCTGGAGGACTGACCGGCTCCTTCCCGATCCCGGCCTGCACGCGGCGACACAGCAGGTGCCGGCTCGCGGTGGTGGCCTTCGCCGCGTTTGTAGTAGCATGCCGGCCCGTTGCTCGGCGGGCGCGGTGGAGAGAGGCGGGGCGCAATGGCGGGGTCCGGGGTTCCTTCGGTGGCGGTGATCGTGCCCGTGTACAACGGGGGGGCGGCCTTCCGCCGCTGCGCCGAGGCCCTTGCCTCGCTTGCCCCGCCGCCGGCGGAGTGGATCGTGGTGGGAGACGGGGACGAGGACGGGTCCTCGGAGCTCGCCCGGGGCCTCGGGGCCCGGGTGGTGCGCATCGCGGGGCCCCGGGGGCCGTCCCGGGCCCGCAACGCGGGCGTTCGGGCCGCGGCAAGCGACGTGGTGCTCTTCCTCGACGCCGACGTGCTCGCGCCCCCGGACACCGTGGCGCGGGTCCAGGCCGTGTTTGCCGCCGACCCGGAGCTCGGCGCCTGCTTCGGCTCCTACGACGACGCCCCGGCGGAGCCCAACTTCCTCTCCCAGTACAAGAACCTGCAGCACCACTACGTGCACCAGCGCGGCCGGGAGGAGGCCTCCACCTTCTGGGCCGGCTGCGGCGCCGTGCGCCGGGCGGCGTTCATCGACGCCGGGGGGTTCGACGAGGGCTACCGGACGCCGTGCATCGAGGACATCGAGCTCGGGTACCGCCTCCGGGAAAAGGGATACCGGATCCGCCTCGTCAAGGACCTCCAGGTCAAGCACCTCAAGCGCTGGGAGCCCGCTTCCCACCTGCGGGCCGAGATCTTCGGCCGGGCCCTTCCCTGGACCGAGCTCCTCCTGGGCCGCGGCGGGCTCGTAAACGACCTCAACACCGACCTCTCGACCCGGGCGAGCGTGGCGGCGGCGTGGCTGCTGGTCGGGACGCTCGCCGCCGGAGCCTTCGCCCCCGGCCTCCTGGGGGCGGCGCCCCTGTGGGCCGCGGCGCTCCTGGTGTTGAACCGGCACTTCTACGGGTTTCTCTATCGGAAGCGCGCAGGGGGGTTCCTGGCCCGGTCCCTCTTCTGGCACTGGCTCTACTTCTTCTACTGCGGACTGGCGTTTGCGGCGGGCTTGCTGCGCCACCGGCTGGGGGCGGGGCACCGGCGGCGGCGCAGTGCGTGGGGGTTTGCGGGGGGAGCCGCCGATGGGGGGTGAGCCGGTCGCGGTGCTGGGGGCCGGGCCCGCGGGCCTGGCGGCCGCCTACGAGCTGGTGCAGCGGGGTGTGGCGCCGCTCGTCCTGGAGAAGGGCGCCGCCGTCGGCGGCATCGCCCGCACCGAGGTGCACCGGGGCTACGGATTCGACGTGGGCGGCCACCGGTTCTTCACGAAGAACGAGGGGATCGAGCGCCTCTGGCACCAGGTGCTCGGCGAAGACTTCCTCCGGGTGCCGCGGCTCTCGCGCATCTACTACAACGGCCGGTTCTTCCGCTACCCCCTGGTCATCTCCAACACCCTGGCCAACCTGGGCCCCCTGGAGAGCCTGCTCATCCTCGCGAGCTACGTCCGTGCGAGAATCGCCCCCAGCCCCCGGGAGGAGAGCTTCGAGGAGTGGGTGGCCAACCGCTTCGGGCGCCGCCTGTACGAGACCTTCTTTCGCACCTATACGGAGAAGGTGTGGGGCATCCCCTGCACCCGGATCCGGGCGGACTGGGCGGCCCAGCGGATCAAGGGGCTCTCCCTGGCCACCGCCGTGGCCAAGGCCCTCCTGGGCGCGGGAAAGGCCAAGAGCCTGATCGACGCCTTCGACTATCCCCGGCGGGGCCCCGGTATGATGTGGGAGCGGTTTCGGGAGCGGATCGAGGCCGGAGGAGGAAGGGTCTGCCTCGGCACCGAGGTGACGGGGCTGGTCTGTGGGGACGGCCACGACGGCCGTAACGGCCGGGTGACCGCGGTGCGCGTGCGGGAGGGGGGGCAGGCGCGGGAGCTCCCGGTGAGCCGGGTCATCTCCACCCTTCCCCTCCAGAAGCTTCCGGGGCTCCTGGAGCCCGCACCGCCGTCCCAGGTGGTCGAGGCCGCCGCGCGGCTCTCCCATCGGTCGTTTCTCATGGTGGGGCTCATCCTGGACCGGGCCGGGCTCTTCCCGGACCAGTGGATCTACGTCCACAGCCCCGAGGTGCAGGTGGGGCGCATCCAGAACTTCGGCAACTGGAGCCCCGAGATGGTCCCCGAGCCGGGGCGCGCCGGGGTCGGGATGGAGTACTTCTGCAACGAGGGCGACGAGCTGTGGTGCCGCCCCGACGCGGAGCTGGGGGCCCTGGCGGCCCGGGAGCTGGAGCGGCTCGGCCTCGCCCGGGCCTCCGAGGTCGTGGACCACGTGGTGGTGCGCCAGCCCGACGCCTACCCCGTATACGACCAGGACTACCAGGAGCACCTGGCGGTGGTGCGCAGCCACCTGGCGGGTTTCGAGAACCTCCAGACCGCCGGCCGCAGCGGGATGCACCGCTACAACAACATGGACCACTCCATGCTCACCGGCATCCTGGCGGCCCAGAACGCCCTGGGGGCCCGGCACGACGTGTGGGACGTGAACGAGGAGGACGAGTACCTGGAGGAACAGGGCACCGCCAAGGGGGGGCGCCTCTACGAGGCGGTGCTGCAGCGGGCGCTCGCCCGCCTGGACAAGGTGGCCTTCGGGGCGGCGGTGGGCACCGCGGCGGGGCTCGGCCTCTTCCTGGCGACCCTGTGGCTCGTGGTGAAGGGAGGGCCGGTGGTGGGCCCGAAGCTCGGGCTGCTGGCCCAGTACTTCCCGGGATACCGGGTCACGTGGGGCGGTGCTTTCGTGGGCCTCTGGTACGGCTGTACCGTGGGCTTCGCCTTCGGCTGGGTCTTCGCGTGGCTGCGCAACTTTTCCCTGGCCCTCTACGTGTACCGGGTGCGCAGGCGCGAGGAGTCGGTGTCGCTGCGAAACATCCTGGACCGCGTGTGATCTTCCCCAGTCACCCCTGACGGAGGCGGCGCCATGAAGAACCCTCCCGGCTCCTCCCCCGAGGTCCAGGACCTCCTGCGGGGCGTCCTGCGACTCGACGCCAAGGTCCTGGCCCTGACCCTGGGCCTCCTGGGCGCGCTCGCGATCTTCGCTGCCACCAACTGGCTCGTGCTCAAGGGAGGGCCCCCGGTGGGGCCCCACCTGAGCCTCCTCTCCCAGTACTTCATCGGGTACCGGGTCACCTTTGCCGGGAGCTTCGTCGGAGCGGCCTGGGGGTTTGCCGCGGGGGCGGCGGCCGGCGTGGTGATCGCCTGGGTGTACAACCGGGTGGCGGCCTGGCGGCAGTGAGCCGGGCGGGCCCGGTGCGCCGAGGAGGAAGCGATGTTGGAGAGAGCCCGGGTGCTGGAAGTGCTGGAGACCTACCGGGAAGCGTGGGAAGGGCGGGACCCCGAGAAGATCCTGACCATCTTCACCGAGGACGCCACCTATCGGGAGCGGGCGTTCGAGGAGCCCTGCCGCGGCCACGAGGGGCTTCGCCGGTACTGGGAGGAGACGGTGGTGCGGGGGCAGGCCGACATCCGCTTTGCCCTGCTGCACCTCTACCTGGACGGCGACACGGCCATCGCGGAGTGGGAGGCCCGGTTTCGAGACGTGCGAAAGCGCGTGCCCCGGCACATCCGGGAAGTGGCCATTCTGGAGTTCCGAGGTGACAAGATCGCGACCTTGCGGGAGTACTGGTCTGCCAAGCCGGGAGGGTGAGGGTCCCTCCCAGGGAGCCGGCACGGGGAGCCGCCGGTCCCTGGCCGAGGTCGTGGGGATCCTGCGCCGCAGGCTCCGCGCCCGCTTCCTGGCGCTGCCCTGGAACGGGAAGAGGGCCAAGCGCCTGGTCGGCGAGGGCTACGACGCCATGGCTCCCGCGTACGCGCAGTGGTCGCTCTCCTGCGGCGGCAATCGACGGCGGGGCCGATGGGCCGCGGCCCTGGCCGGGAGCCTGCCCCGGGGGTCGGCAGTCCTAGACCTCGGGTGCGGGCCGGGGGCCGAGGCGGCCCTCTGGGCGCAGCGGGGCCTGGAGGTCACCGGCGTGGACCTCTCCGCCGAGAACGTCCGTCTGGCCCGGGAGCGAGTGGCCGGCGGCCGTTTCCTGCGGGGAGACATGGCCGAGCTCGACTTTCCGGCGGGATCGTTCGACGCGGTCGCCGCGTTCTACTCCCTCATCCATCTGCCCCGCCGGGAACAGCCGGGGATGATGGCCCGGATCCACGGCTGGCTGCGCCCCGGGGGGCTCTTCCTGGCCAATCTGGCGTCGCGGCCCTTCGGCGGGCTCTACGACCCGGGCTGGCTGGGCGTGCCCATGTACTGGAGCTCGCTGGGCAGCCAGGGGGCGCAGGGGGCGCTGCGAGGCGCAGGGTTCTCGGTGCTGCGGGCCGACCACGCGGCCGAGACCGATTTCGGAAGGCGGCACACGTTCCTGTGGTTCGTGGCGCAACGGGAGCCGGACGGGTCCGCCGATTTCCCCGGTGCTCGGGCCGAAGCCGCCCGGCTCCTGGCGGCCCTGGAGCAGCCGGGGGACGAAGGCGCGGCGCCGTGAGGGGCGAGCACCTGCACACCCTGGCGCGGCTGTGGCGTCACCCGGCCGCCTCCCGGGAGGAGCTCGCCGGGTTTCGGGACCGCAAGCTGCGCTCCGTGGTGGCCCGGGCCTACCGCACCGTGCCCTTCTACCGGTCGCTCCTGGACGGCTGCGGGGTGCGCCCTGAGGACGTGCGCGGGGTCGCAGACCTCTCGGTGCTTCCCATGACCTCGTCCCAGGACTACCGCACGCGGCCCCTGGAGGAGGTGATCTCCGGCCGGGTGTCGGCCCGCGCCCTGGTGCGGCGGCCCACCAGCGGCTCCAGCGGGCGCCCGTTCGTCATTCGCCGCACCGAGGCGGAGGACCATCTACTCAACCAGTTCCGCCTCCGGGCCCTGCGCGACTTCGGGGTGCGGCTGCGGGACCGGATCGGCCACGTGCGCCTCGTCTCGGCCAGCCACCGGCGCGGCTCCTGGGCGGGACGGCTCCGCCAGGCCCTGGGAATTCATCGGGAGTTTCCGGTAGACAGCCTGTGGCCGGCGGAGCGCCTGCTCGACGCCCTGACCGCCGCCCGGCCCGACGTGATCAAGGGGTACCCGAGCGTGCTCAGCCGGGCCGCCGGAAGCCTCCGCGAGCACCCCCAGCCGGAACTGGCCCCGCGGCTGGTGGTGGCCGGCGGCGAGACCCTGGCGCCGTTGCGCCGGCAGCGCATCCAGGAGGGGTTCGGGGCGCCGGTCTTCGACATCTACGGGGCCCACGAGTTCAACCTGCTCGCCTGGGAGTGCTCCCGAGCCGGGGGCTACCACGTGTGCGACGACAACGTGGTCCTCGAGGTCCTGCGCGACGGCCGTCCGGCCCGGCCCGGGGAGCGGGGCGAGGTGGTCGTGACCGGCCTCCACGGCTACGCCATGCCGTTCCTGCGCTACCGCCTGGGGGACGTGGCCATCCGCGGGCCGGAGGTCTGCTCGTGCGGGGCGCCGTTTTCCACCCTTCGGGGCGTCGAGGGCCGGATGCACGACTACTTCCGGATGCCCGGGGGCGGGCTGCTCCACCCCGACGAGATCGTCGTGCCGATCATGGAGGCGGAGGCGGGGTGGTTCGACCGCTACCAGCTCACCCAGGTGCGCGAGGACCTGGTGGTGCTCCAGGTACAGCCCTTCGACGCCCCCGGGGAAGAGAGGACGGCGCGGGTGCGCCGGCTCGCGGCCGAGCGGCTTCCCACCGGGGTGGCCTTTCGGCTGGAGCTCGTGGACCGGCTCGAGGAGCCGGGGCCGGGGGGGAAGTTTCGCTTCTGCCGCTCCCTGGTGGCCTCGGACCTGGACGGGGTCGAGTGGGGACGGCTCTGACCCCGGGCCCCGTGCCCGAGCCGGGGATGTCGGCCGAGGCCCGCAGCTCGGTGCGCAACGCCGGCCTCCTGGTGGTGCAGTGGGGGGCCCAGGTGGGGGCGGGAATCGCGTTCGCGGCGGTGGTGCCCCGCATGATGGGCCCCGAGGTGTACGGCCGCTACTCGCTCATCACGTCCGTCTCCCTGTGGTTCGTGCTCGCGGCCAGCCTGGGGCTCTTGCCCGTGATGGGCCGCTACGTGCCCGAGCTGCGCGCCGACCCGGGGCGGCTGCGGGCGTTCTTCGGGCGGCTGCTCGGCTTGCGTCTGGTCAC
>JBFLZB010000201.1 GCA_040756475.1 Thermodesulfobacteriota bacterium | reverse complement strand
TAGTAGTTGGCAATAGCGACGGCGTCGGCCTGCATCTTGCCCAGGATCTGGAAGCCGAAGCCGCCGATGGCGCCACCCCAACCCGTGTACTTGACGAGGATCTCGCCGGTCTGGGGGTCTTCGAGGCTGTGGATGACGATCAGCTTGCTCCGGCCAGCCCCCATGCCGACGAGCAGGCGGGCGGCCGTGCTGCCGAAGTGGACCATCGCCTCGCTCTTGCACACGAGGTAGGAGCCGCTCGCCCGGGCGGTCTCCGGGCGGGCGGTGACCTCCTTGAAGCGCCCCGAGGCTTCCAGGGACTGGGTCAAGGACGCACGGATCGTGCCCTCCAGTTGCTTGAGGAAGTCGTCCACCTTCTCGTTGTGGTCTGCGGTGGTCCTCATCTGGGGGGGCTCGACGAGAACGGCAGCAAAACTGCCGAGCTTCGCTGCTGGATTCTGGTAGGTGCGCTCTCCGTGGGAACCCTCTGCCGGAGCCTCGGCGGTACTGGCCTTCGCGGCCTCGCTTGTGCCGGGACCCGCCGCCTTGCCGCCGGTGGAGGCGCAGCCTCCCATAAGGGCAAGCGAGACAATCAGTACGAGGACTTTCGCTCTTGCAAGGGCTGCCATGGTTTCCTCCTTGCGCCGCAGGGCGGGGTGTGCGAGGCAGGTCGGGGTCGGGTGCGTCGCTACCTCCAGCGGTCGTCGCCAAGCCGGAATAGCAGCGACAGGTTCCCGAACACCTCCCGCCCGCTGCCCGTGATGTCGTCGTCGTCCTCGTCGGAGCCGGCAAAGCCGGAGAACCGATAGCCCGCTGCGAACGCCAGGCTCATCGTTTTTCCCAGGTGGAGGTTGAGGCCGACCACGGGGGCCAGGGCGAACTCGATCACGTCCACCTCGAAGCCCGAGTCCTCGAACTCGCCGGTGTAGAAGGCAAGCCGCACCTGGGGCCCGAGCCACAGGCGCAGCGATTCGGAACGGTACACGCCGAACCCGAAGGTGTTGTCGACCACGAGCCCGCTGAGCTCCAGCGTCTCGCCCACGTCGTCGAAGTCGGCGTCGAAGCGGGAGAAGCCCACGCTGAGGCGGTAGTTGAAGAGGGTGTCCTTGGCCACCGCGGTGTCCAGGACGAACCCGAAGGTTCCCCGCTTCTCGTCGCCGTCGACGTCGAAATCTCGACCGAACTCGTCCTCGAAAGTCCAGTCCACGCTGCCCGCCGCACCTTCCACGTAAGCGCCGAGCCCGAAGGCCAGCGCGCCCGAAGGCGCCAGCAGCGCCAGCCCCATCACCACCCCAGTGAGAGACGCCAACGTTCGCTTCATGGTCTTCCTCCGCAGGCAAGAAACGCAAAAAGCCCCAGGCACGGTGAGCGGGCGACGGGACGCCGGTTGCTCGTGTTCCATGCGCTGGAGCCTCCCCCGAAGTTCGCCGAAACCCTGGACAGGCGGGGACCATATCCCAACGCGCGACCACGGTGCAACGGATAAAGACTGGCCGAGGGTTTTCCGGACCGCATGTGCCGCGGGCCGGGCGAGTGACGACCACTCGCGTCCACGCTCATCCCCCTTCGTCTGCCGACCTCGTCACCAAGAGGGCCGCCCAGGTCGGGCTTCGTTGCGTCCGGCGCAGGCGGTCGAGCACCGCCGGGTCGCTGCGGATGCCCAGGCCCGGCACGACCCACGCGCGCCGGCTGCGGGCGTGCCGGCCGACTGCCCGGGCGACCTCGCCGGCGGACATCCCGGGGGAGAGGTAGAAGGTCGGCTCAAGCAGGCTGTCGTCGCCGCCGCAGAGGCCCTCGGCCCTGGCCCGCGCAACGAGCTCGGTGCCCGGGTAGAGCCGCACCCCCACCAGGGCGATGAAGGCGGCCGGGGGGAGGCGGTCCCCGGCCTCCAGGGTCTGGGCCAGCGTCGCCGGGGTCTCGCCCGGGCTCCCCAGGAGCAGGTAGTGAGCCGCGGGGATGCCGGCCCCGGCGGCGGCTGCGGCGCTCGCCGTCACCTCGGCCGCGGTGAAGCCCTTCTGGAGCGCCTCGAGCACCGGGTCGCTCAGGCTGTCGGTGCCGAACTCGAGGCCCGCGCAGCCCGAGCGCCTCATCCACTCGGCCAGCTCCGGGGCGAGCCGGCCCGGATGGACGAAGGCGCTCCACGAGACTCGGACGCCGCGCTCGACCAGGCGCCGGCAGATCCCCTCGGCGTGATCGGCCGGGATGTTGAAGGTGTCGTCCACGAAGAACACGCTCCGGGCCCCGGCGCCGGCCAGCTCCTCCACCTCGTCCACCACGTCGTCGGGCTCGCGCAGGCGCAGCGTCCGCCCCTCCAGCGCCGGGTAGGTGCAGTAGGTGCAGGCAAAGGCGCAGCCGCGCTTGGCCTGCACGCCGACCGCCGCGCCGGTGGGCAGGTAGTGGGCCAGGAGGTCTTGCCGGAGGGGGTGCCGCATGAGGGGCGCGGTCGCCCGGGGCGTTGCCGGCCGGTCGCCCGTCTCGCGGCAGACGACGCCGGGGACGGGCGCGAGGTCGGCGCCCCGGGACAGGGTGTCGAGCAGAGAGGGGAAGGCCTCCTCTCCCTCGCCGACCACGCCCCAGTCGGCGCCCAGGCGGCGCAGCAGGGCCGCTGGGAAGAGGGAGTATCCGGAGCCGCCCAGGATCAGGGGGCCCTGAAAAGCCGTGCGGAGCTCGGCGACGGCGGCCTCGATCTCGGGCAGGTAGCTCACGCTGCGGCCCCAGGTGAGGTTGTCCACGTTGCGGATCCCGAGGCCCACCACGTCGGGCCGCCACGCCTCCACGGACGTCGCCAGCTCCCCCGCGTCCCAGCGCAGGTCTAGGAGGCGGACCGCGTGGCCCGCCCGCTCCACGGCGGCCGCCACCAGGCTGATCCCCAGGGGGTAGACCGGGTCCGGGAAGTCCTCCCGGTTGGCCGAGACGAGGAGGACCCTCACGCCCTGCCCCGGGCCTCGGCGGCGAGCTCGCGCAGCATCCGCCCCAGGGAGACCTTGAAGCCCAGGTTCATGGGCACGAAGAACGCCGGCTGGGTGCGGCTCCCCAGGAGGCGCCGCCCCATGCTGCGCCAGCTGTAGATGTGGCGCAGCATCCGGTGGTAGCCCGCCTCGAGCTCCCGGGGAGTCATGCCCTTGGGCTCGAACACCACGTGGGCGGTGTCGTACTCCTCCCACCGCTCGTGCAGGATGCGCCCCTCCTCCACGAGCTTGCGGTAGCTCCGGGTGCCGGGGTAGGGGGTGAGGATGCCCACGTACACGGCGTCGAGGCGGGCTTTGTCCACGAAGCGGGCGGTGCGCTCGAAGACCCCCGGGGCGTCGTGGTCGAAGCCGAAGATGAACGATCCCTGGATGCCGATGCCGTGGCCGTGGATGACTTGTACAGCCTCCAGCACCTCGGCCGGGTCCTTCACCGGCTTGCCGATGCGCTTGCTCTCCTGGGTGTCGCTCACGGTCTCGAAGCCGATCTCGATGCCCATGCACCCGCTCGCGGCCATGGCCCGCAGGAGATCGGGGCGCTGGGCGATGGCGATGGAGGTCTGGCCGAGCCAGCGCAGGTTGAAGGGCCGGATGGCCTCGAAGAGCGCTGCTGCGTGGTCCGGGTCGCCGATGATGTTGTCGTCCACGAAGAAGACGCAGTTCTTGATCGCGAAGCGCTTCTCGGTGGGCTTGAGCTCCTTGAGCTGCGCCACCACCAGGTCCACGGGCAGGGTGCGGTGCTTGCCGCCGAAAAACCGGGTGACCGAGCAGAAGTGACACCCGTGGGGGCACCCGCGGCTGGTCTCCATGAAGGTGACGGGCATGTACTTCTCGGCCGCGAGGAGGTCCCGCTGGGGAGCTGCCGCGCACCGGCCGAGGTCCGGGAACCCCTCCGCCCGGTAGACGCCGGCCAGGGTGCCTTGGCGCGCGTCCTCGATGACCCGGGGCCACACGCTCTCGGCCTCGCCCGCCACCACCGCGTCGGCGTGCCCCAGGGCCTCCTCGGGGAGCACCGAGGGGTGCATGCCCCCCAGGACCACCGGCACCCCGGCGGCGCGGAAGCGGTCGGCGATCTCGTAAGCCCGAGGCGCGAGCGGGGTCATGGCGGTGATGCCCACCAGGTCGGGCCGGGCCTCCCAGGGGATCTCGTCCACCTTCTCATCGACGATCCGCACGTCCACCCCCGGCGGGGTGAGCCCTGCCACCGTGGGGAGGCTCAGGAAGGGGAAGCGGAAGTAGAAGCTCGAGCCCAGGAGCTTCGATTGGCCGACGGGGGTGATCAGGAGAACCTTCATGGGGCGGAATCCTTCGAGAGCCGGACACATGTTTCGACCAGGACGCGGCCGCGCCGGCCGCAGGCTACCGCCCCGGGGCTGCCCGCCTCGACCATCCCGACGAGCGCCTCCGCGACCCCGTGCTCTTCCTCGTCCGGCCAGCAGCCACTCTGGGTCGTCGGGTCCAGGCGAAGACCTGCTTGCGGGGGGCGGTTCCGGTTCTGCCCGCGGGTTGCAGGTTCGAGGCAGAGCAGGGCAGCTCTCTGCCGCCCGTGCCCACTGGGGCCCGCCTGCGCGGACGCGCCGCCGACCAGGACCACCTCGGCGCGCCCGGTGCGCAGCAGGTCCGCGGCGACCCAGAACGGTGCACCCGGGTCGGGCAGGGTGAGGCTCTCGCCCGTGAGGCCGAGGAGAATCGACACCCGGGCCGCGACGGCGTTGGGCGTGGTGTACAGAAACACCCGCGGGCTCAGTGCGGCCGGGGTCCCCGAGAAGACGGCCTGGGCGTGCTGCTCGTTCAATCCGCGAATGGCGCTGCCTAGGGCCAGTGCCAGGGCAACCGTGGGTCCGGGCGCCAAACCCGCCTGGTCCAGGCAGTGCCTGGCCAGGACGGCCAGGGCCTCGACCGCCGGCTCCTCCCGCCGGTCCGTGCCCAGCGCCCAGAAGTCGGGCAGCCCCGGCGCGCCCCACCGGCCCCACGCGGTGACGGCGAGTCCGTCCCCGATCACCGGGCGCCTCCCAGGACCAGGGCCGTGTTCTGTCCCCCCAGGCCGGACGCCAGGGCCAGCGCGACTCCGGGGCCCACCTGCCGGGGCCGCTGGCGCGCCGGCTGGACGACCAGCCCCGGGTCCAGGTCGCGAAGCCCCACCACCGGAGGGATCGAGCCGTGGCGCAGGCAGGCCAGGGCCACAGCTGCCTCGATGGCGGCGGAGGCCCCGAAGCAGTGCCCGGTGGCTCCCTTTAGCGCGGTCACGGGCAGCCCGGGCAGGCGGGCCCCGAACACTTCGCGCAGCGCCAGGGCCTCCGAGCGGTCGTTGGTGGGCGTGCCGGTGGCGTGGGCGACCACGAAGGAGACTTCCTCGGGCGAACGCCCCGCTTGCCGCAGGGCCGCGCGCGCCGCCCGCGCCAGGCCCCGCCCCGCGGGGTCCGGGGCAGCGAGGCTCAGAGCGTCGGCCGCGGTGCCCCAGCCGAGAACCCGACCCAGGATCGGCGCCCTGCGCTTCCGCGCCTGGGACTCCTCCTCGAGCACGCAAAAGCACGCGCCCTCGCCCAGGCCGGTGCCGGCGCGACGCGCGTCGAAGGGGTGGACGCCCCCGGGGTCCAGCGCCCCGAGGCGACGAAACCCTTGCCACTGGAACGGGGTGACCGCTTCCGTGCCCCCCGCGACCATGGCCGGCGCGCGACCGGCAGCGATCTCGGCGGCGGCGAGCCCCAGGGCGTCCGCCCCGGAGGCGCAGGCGGTCGAGACCGGGATCACCACCCCCCCCAGTTCGAGGCGCCGGGCCACGCGCCGGGCCAGGGTGCCCCAGGACCAGGCGGCCCGGAGCGCCGCGCGGCGGGCTGGAGAAAGACCCGGGTCCTGACAGCGCAAGCCGTGGCCCGCTTCGCCCACGATGGTGCCGAGGCACAGGCCGGTGCGGGCCAGGTGCTCCCGCGGGAGTCGCGCCTCGCCCAACGCTTGGCGCCCGGCGTCCAGGGCGAGCCTCCGAACCCGGCCGGGCCGATGCCAGGCCTCTCGGCCGGGGACGACGCCGGACGCGCCCCCCGGGAATCCGGGGCGCTCCCGAAGCGCGGTCCGGTCGCCGAAGAGCGCTTCCCAGAGGGGCTCCAGCCCCTCCCCGAAGGGCGTGAGCATCCCGACCCCCGTGACCGCGACCGGGGCCACGGCTGCACCTCGCTGGTCTCGCAAGGTCATGGCTCCCGGTAGCGCATGGGGTCCTGGAACCAGCGGCGGTAGACCCGGTGGTAGAAGATGCTTCCCCCGGCGCGGATGGCCCGGTGCAGGCGCGTTGGGCCGCCGAGGCAAGCGCGGCAGGCCGGGTTGTGGACCCGGAGGCGGCGGAACCCCTCCCGGTCCCGGCGGGGGCCGGGGAGGCCGAGGAACGCGGAGATGCCCAGGTCCCGGGCGTTGACGGCCGCGGTGCGGCCGTCGAAGTCGGCGCAGCAGTACGCGTAGGTGCCGTCCCAGAGCACCGCCAGGTGCTCGGAGAGGCCGTGGCAGCTTCCCCTTCGGGCAGGGTAGCGGGTGCGCCCCGCCCCACCTTCCCTGGCCCGGCGGCCCCAGTCACCGGCGATCCGGGTCTCGAGGCTGAGCCGGTCCGAGAGGTCGAGCCGGTTCTGGCGCCAGACGCGCAGCCGACCCAGGTCCCGCTCCACGTTCTGTCGGGTGCGAAGCCGGTGAATCCCCTCTAGGGCACGCCCCAGGTCCTCGGTCCAGGCCCGGGCCGTGCGCCGCAGGGCGGCCGAGGTGTCGAGGATGCTCAGGCCCCGGGTGGCGGGGAAGAAGGCCCAGCGAAGGGGCGTGGTGAGGAGGTAGACGCTGACCCGGGTGGCCGGCGACGCGGCCAGGAGGGTGCGGACCCCGGAGAGCAGGGTCTCCCGGAAGGGGGCGAAGCCGGTGGCGGCCGCCCCCCGCAGGCGAAAGGAGGCGGCGTCGGGCGTCTGCAGGGAGATGCCCACGAAGTGCGGCTGCGCGGCGGCGACGGCCTCGGCGCGGTCCCGGGTGAGCAGGCTCCCGTTGGTGGTCAGGAGGGCGCGCAGTCCCGCCTCCCGGGTCCAGGCCAGGGCCTCGGGAAGCCACGGGTAAAGGAGCGGCTCGCCCATGACGTGATAGGCCACGGCGGGGGCCAGCCGCTCCCCCGCGATCTCCCCCACGAGCCGCCGGAAGAGCTCCGGCTCCATCTGCCCCAGGGGCCTGGTCTGGGAGTCCTGGGGGCAGAACTCGCACCGGAAGTTGCAGCGGTTGGTGAGCTCCAGGTGCACCCGGTCCAGGCACGCCTTAGCCACGGCGCCCCTCCCGCCGCCGGCCGAAGTACCAGAGGGGACCGTAGAGGAGCCCCAGGGCCAGGGGCACCGCGAGGCCGAGCTGGGCCGCCTGCCCCTCCACCAAGGCGCTGGCGGCAAAGGCGTGGGCAAAGCTCACGGGCAGGAGCGCCGCCCCGGTGCCGGCGGCGTAGGTCGAAAGCGGCAGCCGGCGGCCCCCCGCCCAGTAGCTCACCAGGTCCCAGGGCACCACTGCCCGCAGGAGGGCGACGGCGCGCCAGTCGAACCCGCGGCCGGCGCCCTCCCCCTCGGGTAGGAGGTCGGCCGGCGGCCGGGGGAGCCCGCGGCCGGCGAGGCGCCTTCCGGCCATGCCTACGGCGTACCCCACCGCCGAGGAGGTTACCCCCGCGGCGGCCACTAGGGCCCCGCCGGGGAGGGTCCCGAAGAGCCCGCCCGCGACCCAGGCGAGACCCACGGGGTACGGCACGACCAAGGGCTTTGCGGTGGCAACCGCAAGGAAGACCGCCGGGCCCCAGACCCCGGCGCCGGTCACCCAGTCCCGCAGGGTCAGGGGGTCCCAGGGGTCGCCGCCCCAGACCCCGTAGCGGCGCAGGGCCCATGCTGCCACCGCAGCCAGGCCGAGGATCGCTGCGGCGCGCAGGAACCGCATCACGCTGGGTCCCTGCCCAGGGCGACCGCCCCCGCCGCGCCGTCGAAGTGCAGCGCCTGGACGAGAGCCCGCTGCCCC
>JBFLZB010000200.1 GCA_040756475.1 Thermodesulfobacteriota bacterium | reverse complement strand
GACCACGCACCCGCCCGCCAGCCACCGGTGCCAGGGCTGCTCCCTTCCCCGCTCCTCGTAGCCCAGCAGGTGCCCCAGGAGGAACCCGGCGACCATGCCTCCCCCGTGGGCCCAGTTGTTGATGCCGGGCACCAGGAACCCGAAGAGGAAGATCCCCACGGCCCAGCCTCCGACCTGCTGGAACACCGCGCTTCCGTACACGCCGCCTCGGCTGCGGCCGTAATAGAGAGCCGCGCCGATGAGGCCGCACACGGCGGCGGAGGCGCCGATGGTGAAGGGAATCCTTGCCGCGTAGGAGACGAGGAACCCCCCCACGCTGCCCAGGGTGTAGAGGGCCACGGTGCGGCTCGGGCCGTACTCGCGCTGGATCAGGGGGCCGAGCTGCCGCAGGGCCACCATGTTGAAGAAAAGGTGGAGGATGCCGCCCTGGAGCCAGCCGGCGGTCAGGAGCGTCCACCAGCGGCCCAGGCCGTCGATCGGGATCGAGCCGGTGGCCCCCAGGAGCAGGAGCGAGGTGTTGGAGGGCGAGAGGAACCCCAGGGGGTTGGCCGACATTCCGACCCCGCGGGGGATGAGGAGCAGCGAGAGGGCGTAGAGGGCCGCGTTGGAATAGATGACGGCCCAGACCAGGGTCTCGGGGTCGGGGCGAAAGAGGATGCGCCCCCACCGATCGGCCGGGCGCAGGAGCCCGCAGTGGGGGCAGTTGACCGCGTCCGCGGGGGTGAGCTTGCGGCAGTTGGGGCAGGGAATGGGCAGAGACAGGGGACACCTCCCTCTCGCGAACGGGGTATTCGGACCTCGGGCGGCCCGGAGCGGAGCCCACAGGATAAACGGCGGCTCCTTTCGGGTAAACCCGGGGGCGGGTGAAGGGTGAAAGGTGAAAAGTGAAAGGTGAAGAGTGAGAGGTGGCGAGGGACGGGCGGACGTCGCCCTCCTTTACTTCGGGCCCGCGGAGCGCGGCATTCTGCCGGGCCGAAAGGCCCGCACCGCCCGGCGGAGCCGGCGCAGTTCTTCCTGCCGGGCTCCCGACGGAAGCTGCGGTGCGTACCGCAGTCTCTGGTAGGGCTCGAGAACCGCGCGCGCGGCGTCGGCAAGGTCGGCCCGTTCCTGTGCGATTCTCGACGCCAGGTCCAGGGGCCCCTCGTGGGGTCTGCGGGGCACTCCCGTCCGGTCGAGCCGACGGCAGAAGCGCCGGTAGGCCCGAACCTCGGGCAGCTCTAGGGCGCCTGCGCCGCGCCGGGCCAGGGCAAGTGCCAGGCCCGCCAGGAACACCCCCCCCGCCGCCGCCAGGGCGATGGAAAGCCCCCTCCAGGTGGCGCCCCGGTAGCCCAGGCGGGCCATGAGGTCGCGCTGGCGAAAGTAGTCGTATCCCAGCACCCAGCGGTTCCACCCGTGGCCCAGGGCGTCCCAGGCCGCCCGGGTCCACCGGATTCCCGCAGCCAGAGGGCCTTCGCCGGGCAGGGCGAAGCGCACCGGTAGCGACCCGGCGCCGAGCATCCGCAGGATGGGGCGCTCGATGCGCTCCGGGGCCACCGCCGTCGTGGGGTCCACCCGCACCCATCCGCGCTCCTCGAGCCACACCTCGCTCCAGGCGTGGGCGTCGGCCTGGAGCACCAGGAGGTAGCCTCCCAGGGGGTTCTCCTCTCCCCCCAGGTACCCTGCCACGACGCGGGCGGGAACCCCCGCGGCGCGCATCAGCACCGTGAAGGCCGCGGCGAAGTGCTCGCAGAAGCCCGCCCGGGCCTCGAAGAGGAAGGCATCCACCGGGTCGCGGCCCAGGAGCGGCGGGGAGAGCGTGTACACGAAGGGCTCCCGGCGAAAGAAGTCCAGGGCCTGGCGGACCACGGCTTCCCCGTCGAGCCGCCCCGACGGCGCGCCGGCCGCCTGGGCCCATTCCTGTGCCAGCCCTCGCACCCGAGCGCTCACCGCGGGCAGGGCGAGCGCCGCCGCCAGCTCCGGGGACTCTCCCTGGGTCTCGCCGCCGCTGCCTCCGGGAAGCGACCGCACCGCGTAGCGCCTTCGATGTACCACCGGCGCGGCGGCCCGAAGCTCGCTGCCCCGGGTGAGGCGCGCCCCCTCCGGTGCGGAGACCGGCCGGTCCAGGGCGAAGAGCCAGCGCTTTCCGTGGGGTTCGAGGGTGACCTCGTGCTCCAGCGCGTCCGCAGTGGTTTCCGGGGGCCCGGCGAGAACCTCCTGGGGAGAGCGGCCGGCGGTCCAGCGCACCCCGTCGGTGTCTTGCAGCACCAGACCCCGCCAGTAGCGCTGGGACGAAGGGGGGAGGGTGCCTCGGAAGTCGGCCCGGAACGCCACCGCGTCCGAGAGGGCGATGTCGGTGACGCTGCCGGGGGACATGGTCTCGGAAAATCCGGAAAGGCCCCGGCTCACGTCGGCGGGCAGGCTCCAGAGGCGGCCCGGGACCCGGGGGAAGAGGAGGAAGACGACCAGCGCCAGGGGCAGGGCGGGGGCGAGCAGCCGCCCCGCGACCCCGAGCCCTCCCCGCCATCCCAGGTTGCCCCGGGCGTCGGAAAGGCAAACGAGCGCCCCCGCGGACACGAGCACCGTCGCGCCCATGTGGACGGCCGCTGCGGGAGAGGGGTCGTAGAGGAGGTTGGCGAGCACGAGGAACCAGGAGAGGAAGACCAGGAGCACCCGGTCCCGGGCCTGGCGCAGCTCCAGCAGCTTCAATCCCCCCAGGAGGAAGAGGAGCAGGAGGGCCGCGTCGCGCCCCAGGGGGCGGGGCGCCGAGAGGGCCACGCCCAGGGCGCCCAGGATGGTGAGCCCGAAGACGAGCCAGCGGGGGAGCTCGCGTCCTCCCCGGAGCTCGAGCCGGATGCGCCAGGCCCCCAAGAGCGCCACGGCGACCACCACCCAGCCCGGCACCCGCAGGGCGTGGGGGCCGAGCGCCGTGGCCCAGGTCGCGAACAGGAGCACCCCAGCGGCGGGAGGCAGCCGAGGCCCGTTCGCCGCGGCGGGCGTCACGGCTCGAACTCCGCCAGGGCGGTCAGGCACCGGCGCAGGTGGGCCTCGCCCCGGTCGGGCCCCGCCTGGAAGCCGGGCAGGCGGAGCGCCCAGGGCCGTGCGCTCCCGTGGGCCTCCAGGGCCCAGCGGCAGAGCCGGCTCAGGCGCTCCTCCGTGCCGAGCCCCGGGAGGTCGTCCCAGGAGAGCCACAGTTGCGCGCCCTGTTCGCCCAGGAAGTGCTTGGAGAGGAGCTCCTGGGCGCGGGCCGAGGCCTTCCAGTGCACCGTGCCCGGCGATTCGCCCGGGTGGTGCCGCCGGATCCCCGCGAAATCGCCCTGCCCGACTCCGGACGGGGCGGCGGCTTCTCCCTCCCGGTCCGAGCCGGTGGGGGCCGGCCAGGGGTGGGGCGGGCCGGGACGGGGATAGACGAGGCAGCCGAGCGGGAGCTCGAACACCGACCAGGCCCGGGCCAGACCCAGGGGAAACCGGGTCTCCACCACGACGGGGCCCAGCGCCAGGCGTCCCCTGCGGGCCGCCGGGCGCAGGAGCTCCACGGCGCTTGCCCCGGGCGGCAGGTCCGCGGCTTCCCCTTCCCGCCCCCCGTTGCGGGCCCGGGGGCGCAGGGCGACCGCCCGCCGGGTGCCGCCCGGATTGTCCAGGAGGATGGCGAACCGCGCCGCCTCGCCCGCGAACACCGGCTCGGTCCGCCCCGGCGCCAGGCGCAGGCCGGAGAGGTTTCGGTGGGTGTGGAGAATGGAGACGACGGCGAGGCTGCCCAGGAGGAAGGTGAGGAGGAGCCCCAGGCCGTTCTCGTAGTTCACCGAACCCAGGAGCATGGCCAGGAGCAGCGCTCCCAGGGTCCAGCCGGCCCGGGTGGGCAAGACGAAGATGCGGGAGCGGTCCAGGGCGACCGGGCCGGCGGCCGGTCCTTCCCCCCGCAGGAACCCAGCCCTGCGCAGCGGTCTTGCCAGGCGCGCCAGTGCGCCCGGCACGGGGTTCCCCTTCGCCGCCACGTCGAGATCCCGCCGCCGCAAGCTCACGGTACCGGGACCGACTCCACCAACCGGCGCACCACCTCCTCTTCGGCCCCGGCCCCCAGAGCTTCCGCCCCGGCCAGCCGGTGGCTCGCCACCGCGGGGAGCACCGCCTGCACGTCCTCGGGCAGCACGTACTCCCGGCCCTCCAGCAGGGCCCACGCCTGGGCGCTGCGCAAGAGGGCCAGGCCGGCCCGGGGCGAGAGGCCCGCGCCGAACTCTCCCGAGCTCCGGGTGAACCCGAGCAGTGCCTGGAGGTAGTCCAGGAGCGCTTCCGAGGCGTGCACCCCAGCTACGGCCTCCTGGGCCTCTGCCAGCTCCCCCGGCCGGACGCAGGGCGCCATTTCCCGCAAGAGCTCCCGCCGATCCCTGCCCTGCAGGAGCGCCCGCTCGGCCTCCGGGTCGGGGTACCCCAGGCGCAGCCGCATGAGGAACCGGTCGAGCTGGGACTCGGGGAGGGGAAAGGTGCCCACCTGGTGGCTGGGGTTCTGGGTGGCCACCACGAAGAAGGGCATGGGCAGGGGGCGGGTCTCGCCGTCCACCGTCACCTGCCCCTCCTCCATGGCCTCCAGGAGCGCGCTCTGGGTCTTGGGGGTGGCCCGGTTGATCTCGTCGGCGAGCACCACGTGGGCGAAGACGGGCCCCGGGTGGAAGCGGAAGGCGGCGGCGTCGCGGTCGTACACCGAGACGCCCAGGATGTCGGCGGGCAGGAGGTCGCTCGTGAACTGCACCCGGTGGAACTGGAGGCCCAGGGTGCGGGCGAGCACCTGGGCGAGGAGGGTCTTGCCCACCCCCGGCAGGTCCTCGATGAGCAGGTGGCCCCGGGCCACCAGGCACGCCAGCGCCAGCCGTACCGGGCGCTCCTTGCCCAGCACGATACGCCCGGCGCATGCCACCACGTCGTGCAGACGGCCCTGTGCGTGTCCCGAAGCCGGTGCGTTCATGGGATGGATCATACCATCCGGGGCGCCGGCGCCGACAGCTTTCGTGCGGCAGGTGTCGTGCGGCAGGGGCCCCGGAAAACCGGGAAGATCTGGGGATACTGCGCCGCAGACCGCCGTTGCCTGAGAACGAAAGACCTCGACCTCACGCAAAGGCGCAAAGGACGCGAAGAAAAGCCCGAACCCCCTTTGCGCCTTGGCGCCTTTGCGTGAGAAGCCGTTGAACGGGTGCTCCACTCTGCGGTGAAGTCGGTGCTTCGCCGGTCCGATACGGAGATGGCAGGTGTCGCGCATGACCGGGTGGGGCGCAGGCCGGGAGGCCGACCCCGAGGAGGTGGCTCGCAGTGGAGTCCCACGTGGACGTGTTTCGGGACTGTGCCCTCCGGGTTCTGCACCGGATGGCGGGGCTGGCGGCCCGGGTGGGGCCGGCGGCGCGCATCACCGAGTCGCGCACCGCCGACAGCCTGAGCGCGCTGGTCGGGCTCCAGGGGGACCTCACGGGATCGGTAGCGCTGGTGTTCGCGCGGGACGTGGCGTGGCGGGTGGCGGGCCGTGTCTCGGCGGAGTCCCTGGGCCCGGGCGACGCGCAGACCGTCCATGCCATCGCGATGGAGATGGTCAACACGGTCGCCGGAAATGCTACGGGGCTTCTCTTGCGCGCGGGGCTTCGCGAGGGGCTCACCCCGCCCACCATCGTCGAGGGACCCCAGGTCTTCTTCGGGTTCGTCGGCGGGATCGAGACCTTCGCCGTTCCCCTCCTCACCGAGGAGGGCACCGTGGTGCTCCTGGTGTCGTTGAAGCGAAACCCGGAATCCGGCGACGGCGCCTCCGCTCTCAGCCCCTGAGGTGTCCTCGCTACTTGGTGTGCCGGCCGGACCTACCGGCGTGGGCGCCGGCAGCCCCTGCGTCGTCCGACGCCACGGCGCCGTCGGCCCGCTGGCGCGAGGGGAGCGCGACCGCCGCCGGGTGTACCTGCACGGTGCCGCCGGCCCGACGGTTCGTGGATCGGTACTCCGGGACCATCTCCTCCAGCTTGTGGACGGCCAGGTCGGGATCGCCCTTCGCCACGCAGGACCAGAGCTCCTCCAGGTGCCGCTCGGCCTCGTCCAGCGGCAAGGGTCGCGCGGCCGCCACGAGGATCTTCTTGTGGGCGGTGGGCCGGATCCCCTCACCGTCGATCAGGAGCTCCTCGAAGAGCTTCTCCCCGGGCCGCAGCCCGGTGAAGGCGATGGGGATGTCCTCGTAGGGCACGAGGCCCGAAAGGCGAATGAGCTCTTCGGCCAACTCGACGATCCTGACCGGTTCTCCCATGTTCAGGAGGAAGATCTCCCCCCCCTGGCCCATGCTGCCGGCCTGGAGCACCAACTGGCTCGCCTCGGGGATGGTCATGAAGTAGCGCGTGACGTCGCGGTGGGTCACGGTGACCGGGCCGCCCCGGGCGATCTGCTCCTGGAACAGGGGCACCACGCTGCCGTTGGAGCCCAGCACGTTGCCGAACCGCACCGTGATGAAGTCCGTGCGGCTCTTCTCGCTGAACGCCTGGACGAAGATCTCGGCGGCCCGCTTGGAGGCGCCCATCACGTTGGTCGGGTTCACCGCCTTGTCGGTAGAGATCATCACGAACCGCTCGACGCCGACTTCCTCCGCCGCGCGGGCGAGGTTGCGGGTTCCGATCACGTTGGTCTTCACTGCCTCCAGAGGGTGGTACTCCATCATGGGCACGTGTTTGTACGCCGCGGCGTGGAAGACCACCTGGGGGCGCGACTCGCGAAAGACCCGCTGCACTTGTTCGGTGTCGCGCACGTCCGCGAGAACGGGGCGTACCGTCTGCTTCGGAAAGTCTCGCTCCAGCTCCAGCTGGATGTGGTGCAGCGGCGTCTCCGCAACGTCGAAGAGGATGAGCTCCGCGGGCTGAAAACGGGCCAGCTGCCGGCACAGCTCGCTCCCGATCGAACCCCCCGCCCCCGTGACCAGCACGCGACGCCCCACCAGGTATGCCGCGATCCGGTCCGTCTCCAGGCGCACCGGATCGCGGCCGAGCAGGTCCTCCAGGTTGACCTCGCGCAGTTGGGCGGCGAGGCGCGCCGGGTCGAGCATGTCGGTGATGGGCGGCAGGGTACGCACCTCGAGCCCCGCCTCCCGGCAGGCGTGCACCACCTCGCGGATGAGCGTCGCAGGGGCCGAGGGTATGGCGATGACGACGTGGGTCGCGCTCTGCTCCCGAGCGACCCGCCGCAGCTGCCGAATGGTGCCCAGCACGGGCCGGCCGCTGATGTTGGCGCCGGCCTTGGCCCGGTCGTCGTCCAGGAACCCCACCACGCTGTAGCTCAGGTCGGGGTTGTGGCGGATCTCCTGGAAGAGCATGCGCCCGGCCATTCCCGCCCCCACGAGGAGAGCCCTGGGCCCCCGATTGCGGCGCCGGGTGTAGCGGTGTTCCTGGAGCACCCTCCAGACGAGGCTGCGACCCATGAGCAGGGCGTTCACCAGGAGCCAGTCCAGGAGGAAGACGCTGCGGGAGTAACCCTGAAAGTGGGTCGCGAAGACCGTGACGAGCGAAGACGCCGCCGTGGCCAGGGTGACCGCCTTGACGATGTGCACCAGGTCGGGGATGGAGGCGTAGCGCCACAGGCGGCGGTAGAACCCCATGGCGAGGAAGCAGACCGGCTTGACCAGGACCGAGACGAGGAGTCCGGTCCAGAATACGGCAACCTGCGGCTCGGGGATACTCCCCTCGAAACGCAGCAGGTACGCCAGAACGTGGCTCGCGGCCACGAGGAGCACATCGACGGGGAGCAGAAAGAGACGCCGGTAGCGGATCATGGACCTTTCCCATGCCTCGGGCGGGCCGCACGCAGGGGGATTCCACGAACCGCCCCCGCGGCAAGCGGAGGCGGAAGAATACCGCAGGGCCGGGGTCCGTGTCCAAGCCGGGGGACCGGAACAGCCGTTACTCGGCCAAGAGGGGTTCTCTTCCGGATCGTGTGGGTCGACCCACGGGGAAGCCAACCCCGGGGTCCGGG
>JBFLZB010000199.1 GCA_040756475.1 Thermodesulfobacteriota bacterium | reverse complement strand
TTCGGACAGTGCGGAATACTGAGCTCGATCAGGTTGCCTTGGAAAATTAGCCAGAGCAGTGGTTACCATGAACGGAAGCACAAGAAGCGACAAGAAGATGACCTTCATTTCTACCCTCCTTACGAATGATGACGATGCACGCAATCCCTCACTCATGCTGTTCTTCAAGCCCAACGGCGGCCATGTGCGGTGGCCGGAAGCCGAAGGCTGGAGGCCATCCGAACCATGGCCTGGTTCGCCGCCTCGTCGATACTTCAGGAACTCCCGAATGGGCATGCCAATGTCTCGCGCGATCTGGCGAAGAAGGATGGGGGAAATGTCGCGACCCTGATGAAAGGGTACCGTCGTTCCCCTGCCGTCCTCATGCCTGAACTGCTTGTGGCCGCCCTTTTGCCTCGCCTCCTGAAACCCAAGGCGCTCGAGGATGGCGATCACCTCCGACGGCTTCAAAACAGGAACGTCTCCCATGGCTACGCGACCACTACGTTTTGCGTGCCTACGAACTCCGCCTCAAGTTCCGGTTCACCGTCCTCGAGAATCATCTCTATTACTTCTTTGAGGTTGGCCGCAAGTTCATCCATGGTCTCGCCTTGTGAGTGTGCCCCTGGAAATCCGGGTACGTATCCCACATACAAACCAGTATCGGGGCACTTTTCGACTACTGCGGTATAGCTTCTCATACGGTTCTCCTCATGGTCCTTTGCCGTTGATCATTCTCGCCGAACAGTTGTATTATCTGCGCTGCGGTGTTCCCACATATGAGAACATGTTCCTATATGTAGGTGCCTGTTCCCAGGTCTGGGAACCATCACATTCGCACATCTGGGAACATTCCGTGTTCCCAGGTCTGGGAACATCAGGGCGTCACCAGACGCTCCTAGAGGCCTAGTTCCTCGACCACGCGCAGGGGCAGCTCCCAGCTCTTGCTGTCCGGGCGCCAGCGACCGCCCGCCTGCTTCGGGCGTAACCGGTCGAGCGCGGCTGCGGTCCGGTTCCTCTGTAGGAGCCAGCTCCTGCTGGCGATTTCGGCCGAAGGCCGACCCTTCCCCCTGCCGCTAGCGCGGCAAGTCGCCTGCGGGAGCAGGCTCCTACACTCGTTTCTCGTTGTCCTTCGGATAGAGAGCGATCGGCCCGGTTACGCCCGCCTGCTTCACGCGCTGGCGCAGGGCCTCTTCGCCGAAGGCCACGCGCACCTGCACCAGGTCGTCGGGCCCCGGAGGCGGGGCCCAGTCCGGTTCGGCTACGATGAGCTCGACGGTCTTGTAGCGCTTTCGCCGCTCCGGGTCGCAGCGGTAGCGCACGCAGACGAGGCGCCGGGGGCCTCGCTCGCCGGGGCGTAGGGTGTCGGTGGTCTTGAGTGCCCACGCTGGGCGCAGGGGCGGGGGGCAGTGCGCAGGGTCGGGGCCGGCGGTGAGACGAAACGAGGCCGCTCCGGCGACGCAGCGCCAGGAACGGCCTCGGCTAACCCCGCCAGAGGGGAGTTGTCTCCCACCTCTGCCCATCGTTCCCCTCCCCGTTTGTTCTCGGGCCCTTCTACCCCACCCCCGGTCGGGGGTCAACGTGCGGTTCCCAGGTCCTCACCCCCCGAGGCCCGCCGGGGGGCGGGGGAGGGGCTTATTTCGGCTGTAGTTGCGGGCGAGCTCGAGGAAGATCTCGAGATCGGGCTCCGGGTCGGCCCGGGAGCCGTCGAAGTAGAAGTTGCGGATGGGGATGCCGCCGTAGTCGCGGCTGAGGCGGGGGTAGACGGCCTCGGAGACGACGCCGTTCATGCACCCGAAGGGGCTCACGTCGATGACGGCGTCGGCGCCCTTGCCCTGGAGGTAGGCGGCCTTGCCGACGCTCAGCACCATCTCGCCCGGGGCCCCCTCCCAGGGCAGGTAGGGGCGCGCGAGCTCCAGGACCTCGATCACCTCGTGGGGCTCCTCGAACCCCCGGAAGGCCTGGGCCACGGGTTCGAGGAGGCGGTGCTCGTCGCGGCGCTGCACGGCAAGCGACAGGTTGGTGCCGAGCCAGCTCAGGAGGCCCGGCCACCCAGCGGCGCGGGCGCCGAGCTTCTCCCACTCGTTGACGTACCACACCCACTCCCCGATCCCCGAGAGCCAGACCTCGCCCCCCAGGCGCTCCACCGTGCGGATGAGGTCCTCGTTGCTGTAGGTGCTCAGGCGGCAGAAGATCTCCCCCACCATCCCCACCAGGAGGCGGTCGCGGGAGCGGTCGGTCTCGACGCTCCGAAAGCGCTCGAGGCTTCGCGCGAGGCTCGCGGCCACGCGGCCCAGTTTGGCTCCGCCGGCACCGCCGGGGCCCTCGAGGATCCCGCACAGGTCCTCGAGACCGGCTTCGTGGACGTCGTCCGCGGTGCCGGGGACGACCTCGTAGGGGCGGGTGCGGTGCAGCAGCGAGCGCAGCACGTCGGTGCCCACCGTGGCCCACCAGAGCAGGCGCTTGAGGGAGGTGGCGTGGGCGGCCACGTCGCGGTAGCCCGTCTCGGAGCTGGGGGAGACCACGGCGACCTCGGGGCACCCGTGGAGGCGCAGCACCCGCTCCAGGAGGTGGGCGTACTGCCCGAACCGGCAGGGTCCGCTGGTGGTGGGCATGAGGAAGGCGGCCCGGTTCGGGTCGAAGCCCTCCTGCGCCATGGCCTGGAAGAAGTCCGCCAGGGTGACGACCTGGGGGTAGCACTCGTCGCCGCTGGTGTAGCGCCGCGCGAGCTCGGTGGCCTCCTCGCCGGCCTGGGGGCAGGCGCGTGCGTCGACCCCTACCCCCCGAAAGCAGGCGGCGAAGGCGCGGGAGGCGCCGACGCACATGCGCGGCACGTAGAGGGTTCGTCCCTCGAGCCTGGCTCGGCGTTCCACCATCGCAGGATTCCCTTGCTGTCGAGATAGGCCTCGCACCGGGTCATGGTGCCGGCGTCGTTTCCGTGGCCGTCGAACTGGAGCACGAGGAAGGGCTTGCCGGCGGCGTCCTCGCAGAAGTGCTTGAGGTACGAGTCGGGGCCGCACTTGAAGTTGGTGACGTAGATGAGGTGGAGGTTCGGGTGCCGGCTGGTGTACCGGGCCGCCTGGAGGATCTTGCGCCCATAGTTCCAGAACATGTTGGGGTTGAGGTCCCCGATGTCCACTTCCTCCAGGGGAAGGGCATCCAGGGGCAGGACGTTGACGCCGTAGAGGGTGCGAAGCTTGCGGGGCACGTTGAGGTTGAGCCCCTTGTCGAACACGTTGTAGGGCCTCCCCACCAGCACCACGCCGGGCTCACCGCTGCGCTCCAGCACCTGGAGTGCCTGCCCCCCGACGGCGGACAGGGCCTCGCCGAAGAGGCGCTGGGCGCCGTAGGCCAGGGCCACCGCGGCCCGGTGGTGCTCCCGGGAGAACCCGAGGGAGCGCACCGCCTCCCAGAGCTCGCCCTCCACCACCCGCGCGCCCCGGCGAAAATGCACCGTGGGGCAAAGGAGCGCGTCGCCGCGCCCGCCCATCAGGGGGCTCGCGGCCACGACGAAGGGGGCCGTCTGGTTCCAGGGGCACAGATAGCTCTGCGTCCGGTGGCCAGGGGACGCCTCGGCGTCGACCACGTTGGGCAGGAGCACCCGGTCCACGCCCTCCCGCAGGAGGGCGACCGCGTGGCCGTGGGCCACCTGGACCGGGAAGCAGGGCTCGGCCACCGCGGCTTCCACCCCGAGATCCGCCAGGGCCTTGGTGGTGCTGTCGGAGAGCCGCACCCCGAAGCCGAGGGCGCGCAGGTACGCGCCCCAGAAGGGGAGCCGGTCGTGGGCATAGAGGGCCCGGGGAATGCCCACGGTGCCGGGGCTGCCCCGCCGGGCCGCCTCGGCGGTCGCCTTGCGGGCCAGCCGCTCGAGCTCCCCGCCCCCCTCCCCCGCCTGGAGGCGCCCGAGGTAGTCGGCCTCCAGGAGCTCCTCCCGGAGGGCGAAGAGGTCGGGGATGACGGCTTGGCGCGGCACGCGGGCCTCCTGGCGGTAGCGCTCGGCGCACTTGTCCCCCCAGTAGCTCTTGCGCCCCTCGACCCGGTACTCCTGGATGTCGCAGTCGTTGGAGCAGGCCCGGCAGGTAAAGGAGCGCACCTCGTAGCCCGAGTCGCGCAGGCGGTACCCCCGGAAGCGGGTCGCCTCCCCCAGGGCCGCGATCTTCTCCCGGGCGAGCAGCGCCGCGCCGTAGGCCCCCACCACCCCGTTGTGGGGCGGCACCACCACGGTCTTCCCCAGCACCTTGGCGAAGGCCGCCGCCACGGCGTCGTTGTACGCGGTGCCCCCCTGGAAGAAGACGACGTCCCCGATGGGCCGGCCCCGCACCACCCGGTTCAGGTAGTTCTGCACCACGGCGTAGGCGAGCCCCGCCACGAGGTCCGGGAGCTCCGCCCCCTGTCCCTGGCACCGGGCCACGTCGCGCTCCATGAACACGGTGCACCGTTCCCCCAGGCGGGTGGGGGCGCGCGACGAGAGGGCGAGCCGGGAGAACTCGTCCACGATGGCCACGCCGAGCTTTTCCGCCTGCTCTTCCAGAAAGCTCCCGGTGCCGGCGGCGCAGGCCTCGTTCATGGCGAAGTGGACGACCACGCCGTCCTTCAGGTGGATGTACTTGGCGTCCTGGCCGCCGATCTCGAAGATGGTGTCGACCCGGGTGCCCAGGTGGCGGCCGGCGATGTGGAAGGCCCCGGTCTTGTGGGCGGTGATCTCGTCCACCACGAGGTCGGCCCCCAGGAGCTCACCGATGAGCTCCCTCCCCGAGCCGGTGGTGCCCACGGCGCGGATCTCGACCCGCTCCCCGAACCGGTCCAGGAGCTCGCGAAGCCCCTCGTCCACCACCTCGATGGGGCGGCCCCGGGTGCGCAGGTAGATCTCGTGAACGAGGTTTCCCTCGGCGTCGGTGAGCACCAGGTTGGTGCTCACCGAGCCGATGTCGACCCCCAGGTACACGGGCACAGCCCCCCCGTTGGCCGGGAGCAAGGCGGGGCTCGCCCGGTCGCGCAGCAGGGTGACACGGCCGAGATCCAGGGGCTCCCAGGTGGGGAAGGAGGGCGCGAGGGCCCGCCGGGTCGCGGGACCGTGGCGGCCCTCCGCCACCTCGCGAAGGGCCAGGGCGGCGCCGATGGCGCCGTAGTGGGCCGGGTGCTCCGGGGTGACGAGCTGCCCGTTCATGGCGAAGACGTCGGCGAGCGCCCGGCGCACCCCGGCGTTTCGGGCCACACCCCCCACGAACACGGCGGACCCCTCCACGGGACGCACCTTCACGACGCTGGCCTTGAAGTTTCGCGCCACGGCGTCGCACAGCCCCCGCAGCACCTCGGCGGGGGAGGCGCCCTTTTGCTGGGCGTGGATCATGTCGGACTTGGCAAACACGGAGCACCGCCCCGCCACCTTGGCGCCCTTTTCGCACGAGAGGGCCACCGTCCCCACCTCTTCCACCGGGAAGCGCAGCCGGGAGGCCTGCTGGTCGAGGAAGGAGCCGGTGCCCGCCGCGCACTCCCCGTTGGTGTCGTAATCGAGGATCGCGGCCCCTCCCGGGCCCCTATCGCCCCCGTCTCCTCGGTCGATCCGGAGGAACCGGGCACTCTCCCCGCCGATCTCGAAGACCTGGGAGGTGGCCGGGTGCAGCGCGCCCACCGCCCGGGCCAGGGCCCGCAGCTCGTTCTCCCACGGGAGCCCGAGTCGCTCGGCCAGGAGCCTTCCGGCCGAGCCCGTGGCGCACACGCCGGCCCAGGGCTCGGGCATGCGCAGCCGCAGCTCCTCCAGGAGCTCCTGAGCCGTGCCCAGTGGATCGCCCTTGGCTCGCCGGTAGGGGGTCAGGTACACCCGCCAGCCCCCTTCGAGGCCGGCGTCCGCGGTCGCGTCCACCAGGGCCCAGCCCTGGGCCCCGGGGAGCCGCGGCAGCTCGCCGTCGGTGAGCACGGCGGCCTTCACGCTGACGGTTCCGACGTCGCAGCCCACGTAGACCGGCATCCGTCCTCCTTTCGAGGCCGATGAAGAGCAGTGAGGGCGGTAAGCGGAAGGCGGCAGTGTAGCCGGGCGCCGCGCTGCTGCCAACCCCGCACCAGCGCCCGGGATCCACCGCCTGGGTGGCAGGCGGGGTCCGGAAGCCCCTGCGCTTCGTCCCGTAATCCGCGCCAACTGGAGGAGGGGCCCTTCGCGGAGCCGGTGCGCCCAGCTTCACCGATGTCCACCGGCTGTGGCGGATCGGTCGATGCGGTACGGGGCTACGCTCCGGGGCTCCCGGACCCCGCCCCAAAATTTGGTGGCGGACTTGGGGGCGCCCGGAATCGGGCACCCCCGGGCGGGCTCAGACCAGGCGCAGGGGTACCGCCGGGCGGGGCGGGACGCGAACGGGCTCGGCCGCCGGAAAGCCCACGGTGAGCACGGCGTGGACCCGGCGGCCCCGGGGCACCCCCCAGCGCCGCGCCATGCGGGGGAAGCGGCGCAGCACGGCGGAGGCGTAGCCGATGTAGCAGGTGCCCAACCCCAGGCTGGGCGCAAACAGCGTCACCTGGGCGGCGGCGGCAACGGCGTCGGCCTCGGCGGTCTCGGAGGGGGGCGCGTGGAAGAGGAGCACGGCGGGGGCGCCGTGGAAGAGGGGGTCTTCCCCCCTGCGGAGCCGCTCTTGCGCCCGCAGGAGCCCGGGCCTGGCATCCCGCAGCTCCCGCGCCCTTCCTCGGCCCAGGAAGACGCCCAGGGCGGCCAGGCCCCAGGAGCTCCCCGCCACGGCAAAGAGCCTCCGGTAGAACCCGACCACGGCGTCCCGGAGGCCCTCCCGCCGCGGGCGGGTCACCACCGCCACGCACCCGAGCTCCCGGGCGTTGTGGCCTGTGGGTGCCCAGCGGGCCGCTTCGAGGAGGGCTTCGAGGCACGCGCGCGAGACGGGCCGGCGCTGGTACGCACGCACCGAGCGGCGCCGCCGGAGCCAGCGCGCGGCCTCCTCCGCCGCGGGCGCCGCCCCGGCCTTGGCGAACGCCTCCGGCGCCAGGTCCCGATGGGCCAGGGCGTCCTCGGGACACACCGCCGCGCAGTGCCCACACCGGATGCACCGGTCGGCCCCCCCGGGGTCGGCCTGGGGGAGCCCCCCGGGGCCCGGTACCGGGATCCCCTGGGGACAGACCCGGACGCACTGGCCGCAGGCCCGGCATCGGAAGGGATCCACCGAAAAGAGGGGTCTCGCCCCATCCCCGCTTGGGCCGGCGGCGCCGGTTTGTGATGGACCGGCCTCCTTCGCGCGCACCCTCAGCGCGACACCCGCTCCCAGGAGCCGTCCGGCTGCCGGCAGGCCGTCGCGTAGAGCTGCTCGGTAAGCCCCCCGATCTGCGCCTCGGTGCGGAACTCCCGGCAGTACCGGTCGTCCCTTCCCTGGTAGGTTTGGGTGGGCGTCACCTGGTACACCACCCCGTTGTCCGGGTTCACCCACTCCACGGGCCGGGCCGTCGGGGCGTGCTCCAGCACCTGGCCCACGCAGGCCGCGTCCAGGTCGTCCATCCACCGGCCGATCCGCTGGCCGACGATGGCCCCGAGGATCGTTCCCCCGATCACGGCCGCATCCCTGCCGCGCCCGTCACCCACCTTCGACCCGAGCACGCCCCCCGCCGCCCCGCCGAGCACCGCGCCCAGGGTACCCCGGTTGCAGCGCCCGAGGTCGATCTGGAAGGGCGCCGCGTACACCCCCCCTTCGGCGTGGGCAGGGGTGCCCGCGTGGCGGCGATAGCCGTGGGCCGGCGCCCAGGGGGGCGGCCCGCCACCCCGATACTCCACCTTGGCCTTTGGACCGCGCTCCTTGTGCTCTCCCCTTCCCTTGCTTCCCTTGTCCTTCGCACCCGCCGGCAGCGGTGCGGCCGCAGCCAGAGCCAGGGCGAGCACCAGGCAAGCGAGCCGCCCGGCACTTGGGAATCCTCTTCTGCCCATCTCACACCTCCTTTACCTGAGCCCGGCCTTGGCCGGTTCGGCCCCCTCCACCGGGAGGGACCGCCC
>JBFLZB010000198.1 GCA_040756475.1 Thermodesulfobacteriota bacterium | reverse complement strand
CGCGAGATCTGCGTCGACTGCTACGAGGACAAGCTGCGCCAGGCCGAGACGCCCCGGGCGGCACAGCCCCCCGCCGGCAACGGCAACAAGCCCAAGACCGCCCCAAAGGCCGCCGCCCCCGCAGCCCGTCCCGCCCGAAAGGGCGCCGCGCCGCGCGCCGCGAAGCCTGCTGCGTCCGCACCGGCCACGGCTTCGAACCGCGCCCGGCGCAGCGCGTAGGCTCTGCGCCTCCAGCCCGGGGCCCCGGGCCCCCTGAAGCGATGAGACCACCCTAGAGGAGCGACGATGGGCCCCGAAAAGAAACCCAAATCGATCAACAGCCTGGAATCCATATACCCGCTGCGTTCCCGGGTCGACGCTTCCTACAAGAAGAGCGTCGAGGCGATAGCCGAGGGCAAGCCGACCGTGTGGAGCATGGCCAACTGGTGGCAGGGGGCACCCGTCCTCAAGGCCATGGACGTCGAGGTCGTCTATCCAGAAAATTACGGCGCCGTGTGCGCCGCCTCGGGGGCAGCCGCGCGCTACCTGGAACTCTCTGACGCGGCGGGTTTCCCGACGCACCTGTGTGGTTACGCCCGCAACAACTACGGGTACACCCATCGGATGATGCGAGAGACCGGGGGTCAGATTCCCCCCGAGGCGCCCATGGGAGGGATGCCCCAGCCGATCCTGCTGGTGGCCTCCGACATCATCTGCGACGCCCGGTACAAGTGGTTCCAGGGGCTCGGACACTTCTTCGACGCCCCCGTCTACACACTGCAGATGCCCATTCCCGGTGTGAAGGAGTTCTTCCAGCCGGGGGTCTACGAGAGCTGCGTAAAACTCGCCACGGAGAACACGCGGGAGTTCATCCGGTTCGCCGAGCGCCTGCTGGGCCGGCGGCTGAGCATGGATCGCCTCGAAGAGGTCGTGGCGGACATGATCGAGATGAACCGGGTCTGGTACGAGGTCAACGAGCTTCGAAAAGCCTGTCCAAGCCCCATGCACTCTCGCCATTTCTGGTCCGGCATGCCGGCATCTCTGTATCTCTTGGGTGACATCAAGTCGGCCATCACCGAATACCACGCCTTGCACGCAGAGCTCACGGCCCTGATCGCCCAGGGCAAGGGGGCGGTCGCCCACGAGAAGTACCGGCTCGGCTTCGCCGAGCTGCCGCCCTGGCACAGCCTGAAGTTCTTCGACATCCTGGCGGAGCGTGGTTGGAACTTTGTAGTGGAGAGCTGGGCGTATCACCCGCCCATCCCGATGGACCTGTCGCACGTGAGCGACCCCGTGGAAAAGATCGCGCGCCACGGGCTTCAGTTCAACACCGGATACTACAAGTATGCGGTCGAGGACAACTGCGACTTCGGCTACATGGGCTACCCATATATCTATTGGGCCAAGGAGTTCAAGATCGACGGGATGTTCATGCATCCATTGGTTACATGCCGCAGCACATCGACCCATCTGGGCTTCGTCCGAGAGACGCTCCAGAACAAGCTTCACGTACCCAGCTTGTGGGTCGAGGGCGACATCGTCGACTTCACGCTCTTCGATCCGGACGATGCCCTGCGCAGGGCGGAGGCCTTCGAGGAGAGCATGGAGCACCACCGCGAAAAGCGGCGCAACGCCGGCCTGGACTGGTAATCCATTTTCGAGAAGAAGGGACGACCCACATGGCAAAATCGGGGCTGACGAGGGCAAGGGAGATCCTTGTGTCGCGAAAGGAGGGGGCTCTCGCGCGAAAGCAGGCCGGAAGAAAGGTGGTGGGCTACCTGTCGGTGCATGTACCTCTGGAGATCGTCGAGGCGTTCGGGATGGTGCCGTACCGGATCCTCGGCGACATCCGGGAGCCCGTGACGGAAGCCGACCGGGGGCTGCCCGCCGCCTTTTGCCCCTACATGAGAAGCGTGCTCGACCTGGCGCTGAAGGGCCGGTTCGACTTCCTGGACGGTTTCGCCATGGCCCATCCGTGCGACGCACAGGAGAAGACGGTACGAGTGATCTCGTCGATGGTGGGCTTCCCCTTCACGCACTTCATCGACGTCCCCTCCACCGCGCACGGCTACGCCATCGAGTACTTCCGCACCCAGATCGAGAACTTCTGCGCCCAGATGAGCCGCTACAGCGGCCAGCCGTTCTCCGAGCAGAAACTCCGGGAGGCCATCCACGCCTACAACCGGCAGAGAGCGCTCGTGAGGGAGCTTTACGACCTCAACCGAGCCGATCCTCCCGCCCTCTCCGGTCGGGACACTCTGGATGTCATTCTCGCCGTCCAGAGCCTGCCGGTGGCAGAGAGCGTGGAGCTCTTGCGGGAAGTGATTGCCGAGGCGAGGGACCGCCGCGAAGGGCGCCCGCAGACAAGGCCCCGTACGCTGGTCTGGGGCAGCGTCATCGACGACGGCGCGTACCTCGACGTGATCGAGGCCGGCGGCACCAACGTGGTCATCGACGACCTGGACGAGGGAACGCGCCCCTATCAGACAGACGTGGAGGTGAACGGCGACCTCCTTTCCGCCCTGGCGAACAAGTACCTGGTGGGAGTGCAGACGGCCCGGACGTTCGTGGACAAGGGGCAGAACCCGCTAAAGAAGGACCACATCGCGGACCTCGGGGCCCGCTACGACCACCTGGGGCGCTTCATCGACAGCTGGAAGGTGGACGGGGTAATCCTCCTCTCCGTGCGCTTCTGCGACCCCCACGGCTACGAGCTCGTGGACGTGATGGACTACCTGCGCCACCTGGGAACTCCCTTCACCTACGTGGAGCACAACTACTCGGCCGGAGCCCTCGCTCCGCTGCGGACCCGGATCGAGGCCTTTGTCGAGACCCTCGACTGATCGGGGGTCCTGCGTGTACTTCGCCGGCATCGACATCGGCTCGACCTGGACGAAGGCGATCCTCATTGACGAGGGCGCCGCGATCGCCGGCAAGGTCGTCCAGGAGACCGGCCCGGAGCACCGCAAGCTCGCCAACCGGGTCGTGGAGCAGCTGCTCGACGCAGCCGGGATCTCCATCGACGACGTGGCGTACCTCGTGGCCACCGGTTACGGGCGGGTGAACGTGCCCTTCGCGGACAAGCACATCACCGAGCTCACCTGCCACGCCACGGGGGTGGCCTACTTCTTCCCGTCGGTGAGCTCGGCGATCGACGTGGGCGGCCAGGACGCCAAGGCTCTGCGCATCCACGAGGGAAAGCTCGTCAACTTCGTGATGAACGACAAGTGCGCCGCGGGTACCGGCCGGTTCCTCGAGGTCCTCGCCGACACGCTGGGGCTGGGGCTGGGGGAGCTCGGGCCCCTGTCCCTCGAGGCGACGGCCCCCGCGGGCATCGCGAGCATCTGCACGATCTTCGCCCAACAGGAGATCGTCGCCCGCCTGTCCTCAGGCGAGTCGATCGAGAACGTGGTGGCCGGAGTCCACGAAGCCATGGCCGGCCGCACTGCCCGAATGGCGCGCTCCCTGGGCATCGACGGCGAGGTCGTGCTCACCGGCGGAGTGGCGAAGAACATCGGCTACGTGCGGGCCGTAGAGCGCCAGCTCGGGCGGCCCGTGCGTGTGCCCGAGGACAGCTTCATCACGGGGGCCCTGGGCGCAGCCCTCCTCGCGCAGCGCAAACACGCCGCGATTGCCCGGGAGGACCGTCGGCCCAGAGCCCGCACGCTGGCCGAGGCGCGCTTCTACGATTAGCAGGAGGAACCATGGGCTGGGACCTGGGCGTCGACCTGGGAGCGTATTCCTGCAAGGTCGTCCTGCTGGGCCCGGACGGCCCCGTGGGCTGGCTCGCGGTCCCCTCCGGAACCCACTACACCAGGACCGCCCAGGAGGCCGTGGAACGCCTCCTGGCAGCCAACCAATTGACGCTCCGGTCCGTCCGGGCGGTGGTGGCCACCGGAATCGGCGCTCCGCAGATCGATTTCGCCGACTCGGTGGTCGGGGACGTGATCTGCACGGCCCGGGGCACCGCCGCCGCGGCGCCGTCGGTGCGCACCGTGATCGACATCGGCTCCCAGGCCACCCGGGTGGTCTGGCTCGACGAGGTCGGCCGAGTGGCCCACTTCTCCTCCAACGAGAAGTGCGCCACGGGCAGCGGCCGCTTTCTCCAGGTCATCGCCAACGTACTCCGGGTCCGGCTCGAAGACGTCGGCGCGCTCTCCCTCCAGTCCACCCGGCCCGTGACCTTCACGACCGGCTGCGCCGTCTTCGGCGAGTCGGAGGCGATCACGCGGGTGAGCGAGGGAGTGGCCCGGGAAGACATCCTGGCCGGCGTGCACCGCGCGTTGGCCGAGAAGATCGGCAGCCTCGTACGCACCCACGGCGCCAAGCCGGAATGCGCCGTGAGCGGTGGCGGCGCCCTGGACGTGGGACTCCTGCGGCAACTGGAGAGCCACATGGGCACCTCGCTCCGGGTCCTGGACAGGCCCCAGATGGTGGGGGCCCTGGGGGCCGCCGTTCTGGCAAGCCGTCTCGCCGAGCCTGGGACCGACGCGGCCAGCGCCGCGGTCCAGCGCCGGCCGGCGCGAAGGGCCGCGGCCGCGGAGACCCGTCCCAGAGCCGTGCGCCTGCCCCCGTCACCCGCACGGGAGAAGGCCGCGGAGATCCGAAACGAGCGCGCCAGCCGATCCGGCAAGGCGAAACCATCCCCACGAGGAGAGACCCCATGAAGATGTCCGATTGTGTAGCCCTGGTGACCGGCGGAGCCTCCGGGCTCGGAGAAGCGACCGTCAGGAAATTCGTCGCCAAGGGGGGCCGAGCCGCGATCCTCGACTTGCAGGAGGAGCGGGGGAAGTCTCTGGCCTCGGAACTGGGTGCCTCGGCCGTCTTCGCGAAAACCGACGTGAGCTCGGAGGACAGCGTGGCGGCCGCCCTCGACCGGGTCCTGGCCGCCTTCGGACGCGTCAACGCCGTCGTGAACTGCGCCGGGATCGTCACTCCGGGCAAGGTCGTGGGCAAATCCGGCCCCATGGCGCTCGCCCAGTACGAGCAGGTCCTTCGGGTCAACCTCGTGGGCACGTTCAACGTGATTCGCCTGGCCTCCCAGAAGATGCTGGGCAACGATCCCAACGAGGAGGGAGAGCGGGGCGTGATCGTCAACACCGCGTCCGTGGCGGCGTACGAGGGGCAGATTGGGCAGGTATCCTACAGCTCGTCCAAAGCCGGGATCGTAGGCCTGACCTTGCCGGTGGCGCGGGAGTTCGCGGACGCAGGGATTCGCGTCGTGACCATCGCGCCGGGCCTGTTCGAGACGCCCATGTTCGGCGCGCTGCCTGCCCCCGCGCGGGAGGCCCTCGCCCAGATGACGCCCTTCCCGCGGCGGCTCGGCCGGCCCGCGGAGTTTGCGCGCCTCGTCGAGGCCATCGTCGAGATCCCCATGCTCAACGGCACCACCATCCGCCTCGACGGCGCGATCCGGATGCGGGAAAAGTAGGGATCCTGATCGAGGAGGAAGCCGATGCCCGACGCGGTGAGGTGGGAACGACACAACGGGGTCGCCCACATCTTCCTGAACTCCCCTCCGGCCAACGCCATGAGCCCCGAGCTCATGGCGCAGTTGGACCGGGCCGTTGCCGAGGTGGGCGACGATCCGCAGTGCCGTGCAGTGGTGTTTCGGAGCGAAGTCCGCAAGGTCCTCATGGCAGGGGCGGACCTCAAGTACCTGCTGAGCCTGGACGAGGCCGCATTTCGCCGGTACATCGCCGACGCTCAGGGGGTCTTCGGCCGGATCGAGCGCCTGCCCCTGCCGACCATCGCGGTCGTAAGCGGCCACGCGCTGGGGGGCGGCTGCGAGTTCACGCTCTGTTGCGACTTTCGCTACATGGCCGACGCCGGAGCCCTCATCGGCCTGCCGGAAGTGAAGTTGGGGCTGCTGCCCGGCGCAGGAGGAACACAGCGGCTTCCCCGGCTCATCGGGCGCGCCAGGGCCACCGAGCTCCTGTTGCGGGGCAGTACCCTGACGGGACCGCAGGCCCTCGCCATCGGACTCGTCGACCGGGTGTTCCCGCCCGAAGTCCTCCTCGCCGAGAGCGTCGGGCTCGCGGAGGAGCTCGCGCAGGGGGCGACGCGGGCGATTGCCGAGATCAAGGCCTGCCTGCGCGCCCCCGCCGACGAGCCCTGCCTTACGGGCCAGGCCCGGGAGCTCGACGGCATCACCCGGTTGTTTGCGCACACCGAGGACGCGCGGGAAGGCATCCGGGCGTTCAGCGAGAAGCGGCCGCCGGTCTATACCGGGAGATAGTGTCCCATCGGCGTGCGGTCCGGCCTGGAGCAACCGCCGGCGGGCGGACCGCGCCGGCGGAGCGCAAGGCAAGACCCCGCACAACCCAGAGGAGACGCAGATGAAACTTGCACGGCCCGTGTACCTGGCTGGCGCCGCGATCACGCCGTTCCTCGGGAAGGGCAATCCAGCCTTCGTGATGAAGGGCCATCCCGACTTCGGACGTCGGGAGAACCCGAGCCTCGAGGATCACCTGACGGGCGCGATTCGCCAGCTGATCGCGCAGTACATGCCCGATCCGACGGTGGTGGACCGGGGATACGTGGGGAACTTCGCTGGAGAGCTCTTCTCCAGCCAGGGGCATCTCGGAGCCATGGCCTCCCGCGCGGACGCCCGGCTGGAGGGCAAGGGGTTCGCCCGCCTCGAGGCGGCGTGCGCATCGGGCGGAACCGCGCTCGTGGCCGGGCTGGACGCCATCCAGGCCGGGGTCGACGTGGTCCTGGTGGCGGGCGCCGAGGTCCAGACGACGGTGCGCGCCCGCGAGGGAGCGGACTTCCTGGCCCGCGCCTCCCACTACGCGACCGAGCGCTCCTTCGACGAGTTCACCTTTCCCGCCATCCTGGCGCGGCGGGCCAAGGCGTACAAAGAGGCCTACGGGATTGCCGATCGAGACCTGGCCCACTTTGCCGTAAAGGCCTTCGCCAACGCCAACAAGAACCCCCTGGCCCACATGCACGCGGTCACCATGTCCCTCGACCGGGCGGCTACGGCCAGCGACGCGAACCCCAACTTCCTCCAGAATCCCCAGGTCCGGGACCACCTGAAGGTGAGCGACTGCTCCCAGGTAACCGACGGAGCGGCCGCGGTCGTGCTCGCGAGCGAGGCGGGGCTGGCCAAGCTGGGCAGGCGCCGGAACCAGTGCGCCGAGGTCCGCTCCTACGGTTTTGCGACCAACCCCCTCGGCAAGGTGACGAACCTCCTGTGCCTGGAGACGGTGGCGGCCGCCGTCGGCGAGGCCCTTGGGGATGCGGGCATCGGCCCCGGCGACGTGCAGGTGGCCGAGGTCCACGACTGCTTCACCATCGCCGAACTGCTCATGTACGAGGCCATCGGCTGGGCCGCGCCGGGCAAGGGAATGGAGCTGATCCTGTCGGGCCGCACCGGCCTGGGGGGCGACATCCCGGTGAACACGGGGGGCGGCCTGATCGGGTTCGGGCATCCGGTGGGGGCCACCGGCGTCAAGCAAGCCGCCGAGATCTTTCGACAGATGAAGGGCCTGTGCGGCGCGTACCAGCTTCCCCGCATACCCCGGGTCGGCCTCACCGCCAACATGGGAGGCGACGACCGCACCGTGGTCTCCCTGGTCCTTCGAGACGCGGAACACTGATCCCGAACCTCCCGGGCCGGCACATCCGTCCGCCCCGGGAGGCCTCTCCCCACATCCTCTCTCGCCGCGGGAACGTGCGGTTCTTCGCGCCCGCCCCGCTTCCCGGCGGCCTTCATCGCCCCGCCAGGGGAACGGCCATCGCCTGAAGGCCGTGGCCTCCACCACGGCCCGCGCGCCTTCGGCGTGCCGAAGGCGCCCCCCGGAGTTGTGCCCCATCGCACGAAGCTGTCGCAGGGTGAGGCGTTGTGAGCCGGGTGTTGCGCGGTAGTACAAACACCATCTCGTTTGCGGGGGCGAGGGGGAAGGCTTGGAAGACGGGCCCCGCGGGGTTTGCGCGCCGGCGCCCCGAAAGGGTCACGGCGTCGTCTCCTGGCACAGG
>JBFLZB010000197.1 GCA_040756475.1 Thermodesulfobacteriota bacterium | reverse complement strand
CGCACCCTGCGGCGGCTGCTGCCCGAGCTGCGCATCGACGCCGACGTGGAAGTCGTCTTGAGGCCTCCCGAGACCAGCATCCGCGAGCTCATCCAGGCCGAGAGCCGCGACGCGGACGCGGTGCTCCCGGGCCTCGCCACCCCGGAACAGGGCAAGGAAGAAGAGTACGCCCTGCGCCTGGCGGAGCTGGCCGACGGCCTGCCCACCTTCTTCTTCGTGAAGAACGCGAGCCTCTTCGTCGGGGAGCTCGTCTCCGCCGGGGCCCCCCTCGAGTCCACCCGCGTCCCCCTTCCCGGCGCCGAGTCCTCCCCCACCCCGCCCCCTCCCGCCTCCCCGCCCCCTGCCGCGGCAGCCGCTCGGGACGGGGCCACAGGAACTCAAGGCCGTCGGGGCTCCCGGCGAAGGCCGGGGTAGCAGGAGACCGTGCGCAAACTGCACGTCGAGCGTCTGTTGGGCCAGTGAACCGGCAAGCGGCCACCGGGGAGGCGAGCGGGTTGGCGAAAGACCTGCTGGAGGCCCTTGGGCTCCCTCGTGGTTCGTGTGACCGCAGCAATGCTCTTGGGTACCAGCGTCCGACTATCGCCCAGCGTCCCGATCGCGCCTGACGAGTTCACAACCGGGTTCACAACCGGCGTCGAGTGCGTCACAGGTCCTCCCTTCGCACTGACCCGCAGCCGACTCACCCGCGGGGCTCCGCCTTCGGGCGCGCCTTCGGCACGTGCGATGGCGCTCTCCTGGGCAATCGTCTTTGGCGTCGGCGCGCAGCACTGCCGCCGGCTTCCTTCAGATCCCTCCTTGCGTATCAGCCCCTCCTCCCGGAGGCGCCCTTGCCTTTGGCCAGCGGTTCGACTACTTGGGTTCTCCCGCAGAGAAGCTTCACCCCCTGAATCCACGCCCATGCCGGGCATGCACCCGCGCCCGAACCGGACGCCTGACAGCGCCGGTTAAGCGCCCGGCGCACAGACCGCGCCGGCAGCGAAAGGAGGAATCGCCATGAGATACGTCGACGGCTTCCTGATCGTGGTGCCCAAGGGCAAGCTCGACCAATATCGAAGGATGGCCGAACAGGGCCGGGACATCTGGATGAAGCACGGAGCCCTCGACTACAAGGAATGCGTCGGAGACGACCTCGACCCGAAAATGGGCGAGATGGAGTTGTTGCCATTTCCAAAGCTGACCGGCCTCACTGCGGACGAGGCGCTCATCTTCTCCTTCATCGTCTACCGCTCGAGGCAGCATCGCGACGAAGTCAACGCGAAGGTCATGAGCGACCCGGCCATGAGTCCGGAGAAGATGAAGGACAAGCCGATGCCCTTCGACATGAAGCGGTTCAGCTACGGAGGGTTCGAGGCCCTCGTCGACGTTTAGACATGCTCGCGGTCCGCCGGGGAGACTCGTCAGGCATTTTACCGTACTGGCCCGGCCCGGATCGACAACAAGCCGCGTCGAACCAGACAAAGAGCTGGAAGCGGCCGGGAGACGGCCGGAAGGGAGCGATGGGATGACGTCCGCATGGTATGGTTTCTCACCCTGGAAGGTGGGGTCGAGCATCGCGGTGGCCCTTGCGTTGTCGTTCGTGGCGCCGGGGCCGGCGGAGGCGAAGGACGATCGGGATCGCACCCGATTCTATGGCTGGGTGGAGTCCATGCCGGAGGGCTTTCACGGCACCTGGCTCATCGGCGGGCGCCAGGTGACGACCTCCCCTCAGACCCAGTTCGACCAGACCGACGGTCCCCTGAGGGTCGGCGGGTGCGCCAAGGTGGACGTGCGCGGCGCAGTCGTGCACGAGATCGACAGCGAACCTCCGGAAGACTGCCGCTGAGCCAGGGCGGCGGCGCGGAGGGCTCTTGGAGGCTGGGGCGGCCCTCGCCCGCCCCGGCGCGGTAGATCTCTCGTCCCCGGGTCCTGCGCGCCGTGCCGAAGAGCATTTCCAAGGCTCCCACCGGCCGCCGGCGCGTTACCTCGTCGGGGAGCCCACTCATCGTGGACCGCTCGCCGGGCAGTCGAGGGGCCAGTCACACGGGGGAGAGGGATGGACGTCATGAGCGAGGATGCGAAGGCGCTGGCGAACCGCCTGGAGGCGTTCTCCCGCGAGGTGGTCGCGTTCGTGGAGGGGTGCTCGCCGGAAGCCTGGGCGAAGACCTGTGCCCCCGAGCAGTGGTCGGTGGGGGTCACGGCCCGGCACATCGCGGAGGGGCACTACGAGGTGCTCCGCCTCGCGCAGGCGGTGGCCGCCGGGCGGGGCCTCCCGCCGGTCACGGCGGAGATGCTCACCGAGGCGGCCAACCGCCACGCCCGGGAACACTCCGGGTGCACCAAGGAGGAGGTCCTCGGCCTCCTTCGCGCCAACGGTGCGGCGCTGGCGGACTTCGCGAGGAGACTCCCTCCCTCCGAGATCGCCCGCACCGGCCGCCTGACCCTGATGGACGCCGACGTCACGGCGCCGCGCCTGATCGAGCTCGTGGTCCTGGAGTCGGCCCGCGAGCACTTCGAACACATGAAGGACGCCGTCGGCTGAAAAGAAGCCCTGGCCGGCCCGGTCAAACCGTCCCTCGGAAGGCGAGTTCGCTCTTATGTTTCGCCCTATGCCGTCAACGCCTGCCGGAGGCCTGCCATGCCCGCCGACCGCTACACCAAAGCTGTGCTCACCGTGATTGCCGCGTGCCTCGTGTACCTGGTGGCCAAGGATTGCCTCGGCCCCTCGGCCGCCGAGGCCCAGGCGCGCTTCGGCCAGGGCGTGGTCATCGTGGGCATCCAGCGGGCGCCCGGGGCCCCCTGGGAGCCCCTGCCCCTGGGGCGTTAGGGCCCCGATCCCCAGGAGCTCGAAGCCGTACTCCCACCGCTCGGGCCCCTCCGCGCCGCGCTGTGACAAGGTCTCGTCACGAAGCACCCTTCCTTTCTCGGGACCTCGGCCCGCCGCACCCCGGCGGAGAGAGGCCGAACGTACGCTGGCAGTTTGCCCGCCCCCGTACCCGAGGGCAACAGCCCCGGCGGGATGGCCTTTTCGCAGGGGGCGGGTTGGCCTGCCGCGTTGCCGCTCCGATGACCCGTTCCCGTTGGCAGCTCTTTCCCCACGGAGGCCAGAGGGGACGCTGGGGGAGGCCAGCGGGGACAAGAGCATTTCCGTCTCACCTCCCCTCCGATACCGGATACCGTGCCCGGCCATGCCCAGGGAGCCCCGACTCGACGCGCGCGCAGGGACTCCCGACCCCCTCTTCCACCGTCTTCCTCCCGGTCCCCTACCCCGCCCCCTCCACAAGCTCTGCCGCCTGCCGCAGGAGGTCGGCCAGGGGCGGGGGGAGCCAGAGGCCGAGGAGGAGGACGAGGCCGAAGAAGACCAGGAGCGGCGCCCCGGTGAGGAGGCCGTCGCGGTAGGCGGTGGAACGGGCGGCAGGGGAGGGCGGCCCCTGGACCACCGCGAGGACGGTGGCCCCCATGCCGGTGAACACCACGAGGAGGAAGAACCCGAAGGAGCCCGCCACCCAGGGCCGTCCGGCCTCCAGGGCGGCGCGCCCGATCGCGAACAGGCTCTGGAAGGGACCGAAGGGGGGCGAGCCCGTGGCCGCCAGGAGGCCCAGCAGGAAGAGCCACCCCGACAGCGGCAGGCGCCGGGCCGCCCCGGCCACCTCGTCGGTGGTCTTGGCGCCGTAGGCCCGGTGGATGTTGCCGGCGCACAGGAACAGGAGCCCCTTTGCCAGGGCGTTGTTCACCAGGTGGAGGAAGGCGCCGGCGGTGGCCGCGCCCCCGATCCCCAGCCCCAGGGCGAGCACCCCCATGTGCTCGACGCTGGAGTAGGCCAGCAACCTCTTGATGTCACGCTGGCGCACCACGAAGACTCCCGCCGCCGCCATGGAGAAGAGACCCAGGGCCAGGAGCATACCCCGGGCGTAGGCCGCCTCCCCTGCGGCGGCGCAGACCTGGAAGGCCCGAAACACCGCGAGGAACGCCAGGCTCGTCATCCCCCCCGCGAGCAGCGCTCCCACCACCCCCGGGGCCTCGCCGTAGGCGTCGGGCTTCCAGGTGTGGAGGGGCGCGAGCCCCATCTTGGTCCCGTACCCCACCAGCAGCAGCACGAAGGCCCCGTGGAGCCAAGGCTTGGAGAGCCGGGGCGCGTGGGCCAGGAGGTCCCCCAGGTGGAGCGAGGGGGCGAGGCCCCCGTGGAGGCAGGCGTAGGCGAGGAAGAAGGACCCCAGGAGCGCGAGCGCGATGCCCACCGAGCACACCAGCAGATACTTCCAGGTGGCCTCGATCGAGCGCCGGTTGCGGTTGAAGTAGATCAGCGGCGCGGCGGCGAGCGTCGTGGCCTCCAGGGCAACCCACAGCAGGGCCAGGTGCCGGGACCACGCCACCAGGTTCGCCAGGGACAGGAAGGCCAGCAGGCACGCGCAGAACACCCGGTTCGACCGCTCCTGCCGGTGCCCCAGGTAGCCGACGGTGTAGAACGAGCACACCCCGAAGAGCACCGCCAGCAGCCCCAGGACGAGGGCGCCGGCCGGGTCCAGGGCCACCCACCCGGCCCCGCGGAAGGTCCCGGCTCGGCGGAGGATCCCCGCCGTCAGAACGAGGTTCGCCGCCGCCGCCAGGGGCAGGAGCCAGGGCCGCCAGCGGTTCGAGGGCACCGCCAATGCGAGCCCCGCGAGCCCCAGGGGACACAGGATCGAGAGCGCGAACACCGCCCTACTCCCGCAGGGCCGAGAGGTGCTGGGTGTCGATGTCGGAGAACTCCCGGCTGATGTGGTTGAGGATGATGCCCATCACGAAGATCGCGACGAAGAGGTCGAGGAGCGCGGCGATCTCGAGCAGAAAGGGCATGGCCTCCATGAGGAGCAGGCCGAAGAGGAAGATTCCGTTCTCGAGCACCAGGTAGCCCAGCACCTGGGTAATGGCCTTGAGGCGGGTGGTGAGGAGCACGAACCCCACGAGCACCGTCGCCAGGGACGCGGGAACAACGAGCCCGCTTCGCTGGCCAGGGAGGAGCGGGAGCTGTTGGCTCAGGGCCAGGGCTGCCGCCATGCCCAGGGCGCCCAGCACCAGGGACGGCGCAAACCCCAGAAAGGGCTCCACTTCCCGCTTGATCTGGGCCGTGCGCAGCGCCCGCATCAGCATGGCGGGGATCACGATTCCCTTGAGGAGCACGGGGGGGAGGACCACGAGGAGCGCGCGGGGCCCCGCCGCGCCGTGGGCCAGGAGCGGGAGCACCCCCAGGATCACCCCCTGGGCCCCCACGGCCCGGATCACGGCCCGCAGCCGGCTCGTGCCCAGGACGAAGAAATTCAGGAGCACGATGGCGACCAGGAGGAGGTCGAGCAGCGCTTCCACGGTTCACCTCAAGAGGAGGAGGAAGGCAAAGCCGGACAGCACCCCGGCCGCCGTCAGAAGCGTCGGCACGTGGGTGAGGCGAAGCCGGGCCATGACCGACTCCACCACCCCGACCCCCGCAGCCAGGGCCAGCAGCCCTGCCACGAACGCGGCCTGGTCGAGCCAGGGCGAGCCCGTGGCCGCCGGCACCGCGATCCGCACGAGCACCGCGCCGAGCACCAGGAACTTGACCGCCGCCCCGTAGAGCACCAGGCCGAAGAGGGGGCCGCTGTGGTCGAGCACCATGACCTCGTGGATCATGGTGAGCTCCAGGTGGGTGTTGGGGTCGTCGAAGGGGATGCGGCACCCCTCCGCCAGGAGCACCACGAAGACGCTCGCGGCCAGGAGCGCCAGGCTCGGCCCGGCGGCAGACCAGGCCGGCGCCATGTGCCCGGGGGAGAGCATGGCCGAGAGCGTGAGCCCCCCCGAGAGCCGGGTGAGGCACAGAAACGCCAAGAACACCACGGGCTCGGCCATGGAGGCGAAGCTGACCTCCCGGGCCGCCCCCATCCCCTCGAAGGCCGAGCCCGTGTCGAGGGCCGCCGCCGCCGTGAAGAACCGCCCCAGGGCCAGGAGGTACACCGCCGCCACCGCGTCCCCCGCGAAGCCCAGGAGAGGGGCGGGCCCCAGGGGCACCAGGAGGCCCGCCAGGACCGCCGCCGCCAGGGCCACCAGGGGGCCCGCCGGGAAGACCGCGGTCGTCGTGCGGCTCACCACCAACCCTTTGCGCAGGAGTCGGGCCAGGTCGAAGTAGGCCTGGAAGAGCGGCGGCCCCTTCCGGCCCGAGAACCAGGACTTGGTGCGGTTGGCGACCCCCAGGAGGAGGGGGGGGAGCAGGAGGAGGACCCCCAGGTGAAGGAGCGCGCTCGCCATCGCCTCACCTCCACAGGAAGAGGACGACCAGGGTCGCCAGCACGTAGGCGACGTAGGCCTGGACCCGGCCCTGCTGGAACACCCGCAACCTTCCCAGCAGCTCCGCGGCCCCCGCAAACACAGGCCGCAGGGCTCGGTCGAGGACGGCGTCGGGCACGCGGCTCTCGAACGCCGCCGTCCCGGGGAAGGGCCCGGAGAGCCCAGGAAGCCGGGTTACCGGCGCCAGCGCCCAGGAAAAGAGCCCCACCAGGATCTGGGCGAAGGACGAGGCGGAGTACTGCATCCGCGCGGAAGGCGCCGCGTAACCGCAGTCCCAGGTGACGGCGGGCTCCGGCGGCCGGCGGCGCAGCCGAGCCCGGACCCACAACGCCCCAAGCCCCAGGAGGGCGGTCAAGCCCAGGGCCAGCGCCCCCACCGCCGAGAGCGGCGCCAGCTCCGTCACCGGAGGCAGGGCAGCTCCCCCACTCCCTGTGCCCCATGCCCCAGGCCCCATGCCCCAAGCCCCCACCGCCCGGTCGAGCACGGGCCCGAGCGCCCAGGGGAAGAGGCCGATGGCCGCGCAGGCCGCTGCAAGCACCGCCATGGGCCCGAGCATCGAGGGTGGTGCCTCCACGGCCCCCCGGCCGTGGCCGGAGCGGGGCTCCCCCAGGAAGACCGCCCCGAAGGCCTTGACGAAACACGCCACCGCCAGGGCTCCGACCATGGCGAGGGCGGGCGCGGCCAGGGCGGCCGCGGGCCACGCCCCGGCGTCCCGGCCCGGCTCCGCCAGGGCCGTGCGGAACAGCCCCAGATAGACCAGAAACTCGCTCACGAAACCGTTCAGGGGCGGGAGCCCGCAGATGGCCACCGCCCCCACCCCGAAGGCCGCCGCGGTCCAGGGCATCCGCTTCGCGAGGCCCCCCAGGTGGTCCATCTCCCGGGTGTGGGCCGCGTGGATGACCGACCCGGCGCAGAGGAAAAGGAGCCCCTTGAAGAGCCCGTGGTTCCACACGTGGAGGAGCCCGCCCCCGAGCCCCAGCACCACCCACTCCGGCCGGCCCGCCGAGCGCCCCAGGAGGGCCAACCCCACCCCCAGGGCGATGATCCCGATATTCTCCACGCTGTGGTAGGCCAGCAGCCGCTTCAGGTCGTGCTGCCCCAGGGCGTAGGCCACCCCGAGCACCGCCGAGACCGCCCCGAGCCCCAGCACGAGCCACCCCCACCAGGCCGGCGGCACCGGCAGGAGCCCCGTGATGCGCAGGATGCCGTAGATCCCCATCTTGATGACCACCCCCGAGAGCAGGGCCGAGACGTGGCTGGGGGCGTTGGCGTGGGCGGGCGGGAGCCACACGTGGAGCGGCTGGAGGCCCGCCTTAAGCCCGAAGCCCCCCAGGGCGAGGAGGAAAGCCGCGCTCGCCGCTCCCGACTCCAGAAGTGCGGACTCCAGGAGCGAGAAGGACCCCGTCCCCGCGCAGAGCACGGCAAACGCACCCATGAGGAGCAGCGTGCCCGCGTGGGTGGCCACGAGATAGACCCAGGCCGCGTCCCGCACCTCGGGGACCTCGTCCTCGGTGGCCACCAGGAAGAAGGCCGAGAGCGCCATCCCCTCCCAGGCGCACAGGAAGAGCACCCCGTCCCGGGCCCCCAGGAGGAGGGCGAGGCTCCCTCCCAGGAGGCCGTACCAGGCCCGCACCCGGGCCGCGCTCCCGGGGCGGGCGGCGGCGCTCCAGTACCCCAGGCCGTAGACGCTCCCCAGGGCGGAGAGGAGGCAGACGGGGACGAGGAAGAAGGCCGAAAGCGCGTCCAC